>SXZD01000184.1 GCA_005788065.1 Burkholderiales bacterium | reverse complement strand
GTCGATGTAAGGCACGACGTTGATTTCGTTCATGGCGCGGCGCGGATGTCGCCGGCCGGCTCTCAGATCGGTGCTCATGGGTGCCTCCTCAACCCTGACGCTGCAGGATGTTCAGGAACTCTTCGACAAAGCTCTCCCAGCGGATGCAGACCCGGTCAATGTCATGCGCGTAGCGGTTGTAAGCCACCACGGCCGGGATGGCTGCAAACAGGCCGATGGCGGTGGCCACCAATGCTTCTGCAATGCCGGGGGCTACGCTGGCCAAGGTGGCTTGCTGAACGCTGGCCAGTCCGCGGAAGGCGTGCATGATGCCCCATACAGTACCGAACAGGCCGATGTACTGGCTCACCGAACCGGCAGAAGCCAGCAGGGCCAGGTTGCTTTCGAGGGCGTCGGTTTCACGCTGGTAGGCCGCACGCATGGCACGGCGGGCACCGTCGATGAGCAGCGTGGGGTCGGTCAGCCCCTTTTGCTGTTTGCCGCGCAGAAATTCGCGCATGCCAGCCTCGAAAATGCGTTCGAGTGCGCCGCCGTCTTCGCCGCGGTTGTTGATGGCGCGCTGGTAGAGGGTATTCAGGTCGCCACCCGCCCAAAAGTCACGTTCAAACGAGTCAGTCTGCTCTTGCGCGTCCTTGATGGAATACCACTTGCGGAAAATGGTGGTCCATGAGGCCATGGAGATGAGCAGCAGGATGAGCATGATGAGCTGCACCACCAGGCTGGCGTTCAATACCAGCGAGAGGATGGACATGTCCTGATTGACGGTCATGGTTTGTTCCGTGGGTGAGGGTTTGTTTCAGACATTCATTTTAGACCAGATGCGGATGCTGCGTGCGCCCGCACATAGCCGCCAGCCGCTTTGGCAATTGGCCCTGGCAACGCGCAGGGGCGGAACACTTCGCCGCTGACGCAGCCCACTTTGGTGCGGCACTGCGCCAGCAGTACGTCGCCTTTGTAAATCTGCTGGAAAAATTCGATGCTGACACGACCGAGCTTTTCCACTTCCACACTGACGGTGAGCGCATCGTCCAGTCGGGCCGATTGCAGGTAGTCCATCTCCACTCTGCGCACCACAAAGAAGATGCCGCTGTTGTTGGCCAGTTCCTGCTGCCCAAAACCCAGGTGGCGCAGCCATTCGGTGCGGGCTCTTTCGCAGAATTTGAGGTAGTTGGCATAGTAGGTGACGCCACCCGCATCTGTGTCTTCATAGTAGACGCGAACCGGAAAATGGAACATGCTCTTGCCCATGCAGCAGTCGTAACAGACTGCGATGATAAACATCACAGGACAAAGCGCAAATGTGCAGGTTCTGCAAAAAAACAGGAGGCAGCGCTGTGGCTACACGCAATATTCCGATCCTTGACGCATCGTGGTTGTATGTTGAGTCGCGCGAGGCGCCCATGCACGTGGGCTCCATGGCCATTTTTTCTGCCCCGCCTGACGCGCCCGCCGATTTTCTGCAGCAAGCCATCGCAGAGCTGAAGAAGTCGACCGTCTTCGCTCCGCCGTTCAACTATGTGCTGTCCAGCCCCAAGTTGCGCACCGTGGTGCCGAAATGGACGGTCACCGAGCATGTGGACCTGGAATACCATTTGCGTCACAGTGCGCTGCCTGCCCCAGGCGGTGAACGTGAACTGGGTACGCTGATTTCGCGCCTGCATTCCAATCCGCTGGATTTTCACAGGCCGCTGTGGGAATGCCACATTATTGAAGGCTTGAGCGGCAACCGCTTTGCCATGTATACCAAGATGCACCATTCGCTGATTGACGGCATCGGTGCAGTGCGTCTGATGAACCGCATTTTTGCCACCAGCGCGAAAGAGAGCCTGTCTTTGCCAGCCTTCTGGTCTACAGGCGTCAAACCCAAAACAAAGAAAGGCCCGCCCCCGCCGCTGGCCGAGCAGGCCAAGCAATGGTGGTCGATGGCCAAGGCCAGCACGCAGTCCATGCCCGATGTGGCCAAGGCACTGTTCACTTTGGGCAAAGAGGCGGTGAAGGGCGACAACCCGGCACTGGCGCACCCGTTTGCCGGGCCCAAGTCGATTCTTAACGGCAAGGTGTCGGGCGCACGCCGCGTGGCCACGCAGCACTATGAGCTCAAGCGTATCAAAGCGCTGGCAGACGCCGCCAGTGTCAGCATCAATGATGTGCTGCTGGCCATCTGCGCAGGGTCGCTGCGCCGCTACCTGACCGAGCGCAATGCGCTGCCGAAGGACTCGCTGATTGCTGGATTGCCGGTGTCGGTGCGGCCAGCCGATGACGATTCGGGAGGCAATGCCATCAGTTTCATCAGCAGCTATCTGCATACCGATATCGCTGACCCGCTGGAGCGTCTGAAAGCCATCCGCGAGTCGACGCAGGCCGGCAAGGCACACTTGCAGACCATGCCCAAGGCCAGCTTGAACAACTACACCATGATGCTGATGAGCCCCATGATGTTCCAGTTGATGACGGGGCTGGGCGGGGTGGGGCGTCCGATTTTCAATCTGGTGATTTCCAATGTGCCCGGGCCGGACAAGGATCTGTATTTCTGGGGATCCAAACTGGAGCAGTTCTATCCGATTTCATTGATTCCCCACGGGCAGGCGCTGAATATCACGGTGATAACGTATGCCGGTCAGTTCAATCTGGCCTTCACCGGCGACTACAACGCACTGCCGCACTTGCAGCGCATGTCGGTGTACACCGGTGAGGCGCTGGAAGAGTTGGAGAAATTGGTAGCAGCCTCCGGTGGCTCGCCCAAACCGAAAACAGCCAGAAAGCCCAAGGCGGCCTAGCTGAAAGCGGCCAAGAGGCCCAATCCTGCTTAAGTGGATCCGAACAGGTCGCCCGATGCGGCGGCCTGTGGATTGGCCTGTTGAGTTGCGGCAGCGGTGCCTGCCACCGGCAAACCAAAATGCCGATAGGCGTGCAGCGTGGCCACCCGGCCGCGCGGTGTGCGCTGCAGATAGCCTTGCTGGATGAGATAGGGTTCGAGTACGTCTTCGATGGTGTCGCGCTCCTCTCCAATAGCCGCAGCCAGATTGTCTACCCCCACCGGTCCACCGTTAAATTTTTCCATGACAGCCAGCAGCAGGCGGCGGTCCATGGGGTCCAGTCCTTCTTTGTCCACATCCAGCATGACCAGTGCCGCATCGGCGACTTCGCGCGTGATGTGCCCGTCGGCGCGAACCTGCGCATAGTCTCGCACCCGGCGCAGCAGCCGATTGGCAATGCGGGGTGTGCCGCGGGAACGGCGCGCTACTTCGAGGCTGCCATCGGCGGTGATGGGTACGTCCAGCAAGCCGGCAGAGCGAGTCACGATGCGGGCCAGTTCTTCGGGGGTGTAGAACTCCAGTCGCGCCACAATGCCGAAACGGTCGCGCAGGGGGTTAGTGAGCATACCAGCGCGCGTGGTGGCGCCCACCAGCGTGAAGGGTTGCAAATCGAGCTTGACCGAGCGCGCGCCCGGTCCTTCGCCGATCATGATGTCAATTTGATAGTCTTCCAGCGCTGGATACAGGATTTCTTCGACCACTGGCGACAGGCGGTGTATTTCGTCGATGAACAGGACGTCGTTGGCTTCCAGGTTGGTGAGCAGGGCTGCCAGGTCACCCGGGCGTTCGAGCACGGGGCCGGATGTTTGCCGCAGGTTCACACCCATTTCGCGGGCGATGATGTGTGCCAGTGTGGTTTTGCCCAAACCGGGCGGACCGAAAAGCAGTACATGGTCGAGCGCTTCTTTGCGCGAACGGGCGGCGGCGACGAACAGGTCGAGCTGATCGCGTATTTTTTGCTGACCCACATACTCGGCCAGCGCCTTGGGGCGCAGCGCACGTTCAAAAGCCTCTTCGTTGGGTGAGGATGCTTTGGGTGAAATGAGGCGGTCGGGTTCAATCATGGAATTGCGTTCCTCGCATCATTTCATCAGCGATTTGAGTGCCAGCCGCAAGCCATCGGTGACGTTGCAACCGGCGGGCAGTGCCTTGGCAGCGGGTATGGCTTCTTTTTCAGAGTAACCCAACGCACACAATGCCTGCACGATTTCGGTGTGGGTGTCGCCTTGCGCCGCAGACCCGGAGGCACCGGGCAGGGCTTCGGCCAGTTTGCCTTTCAATTCCAGCAGCAGGCGTTCTGCTGTTTTTTTGCCGATGCCGGGCACACGTGTTAGGCGGCCGCTTTCCTGCAGAGCAACCGCCTGCCGAAGTTCGTCGACGGACATGCCCGAGAGCACAGCCAGTGCTGTGCGGGCACCGATACCGGAAATCTTGATGAGTTCGCGGAAGGCACTGCGCTCGTCGTCGGTGAGAAATCCAAACAACAGATGCGCGTCTTCGCGCACCACCAGATGCGTGAGCACGGTGAGTGTGTCGCCCAGATTGGGCAGGTTGAAAAAACTGCTCATGGGAAGCTGCACATCGTAGCCCACACCGTGTACATCGAGCAGGATGTACGGTGCGTTTTTGAGGGCGAGTTGTCCGGTGAGGCGGCCTATCATGGTGCGTAAATGCGCGCTGGTTGCAGCGTGTCTTGCAGTGTTTGTTCCGAGAACTCAACGATACCAGATTTCCGCATGAGGTACTGGATAAACGAACAGCCTGTTGGGTGTCGTGTTTGCATCATGGGCGGCGGCAGCGTGCCCGGGGTGCCTAGCGCTTGCGCCAGCTGGTGCGCCCACCGCGCACGCGTGCCTGCAGCAGACTGGCATTCGGAGAAGCCGCGGAAAGACTTCCCATGAAGCGCACGGTCTGCGCATGGGTGATGGCGGTGGCCAGTGCGTCGGCAGCGTCTGCGCCGGGTTGTCCGGGCAGTTTCAGCAATCGCGCCACCATGTCCTGCACTTGGGATTTGGCGGCTTTGCCATGACCCACTGTGGCTTTTTTGACCTGCAAGGCGGTGTATTCGCTGATGGCCAGCCCGCTATGGGTAAGCGCCGTCAGCGCAGCACCCCGGGCCTGCCCCAGCAGCAGGGTGGATTGCGGGTTGACGTTGACGAATACGATTTCAACCGCAGCCACCTGCGGTTTGTAATGGTTCACCAGCTCAACAATGCCGGCAAACAGCGTGTGAAGGCGGGTGGGCAGAGGTGTGCTGTCGTCGGACCGGATGACCCCACTGGCAACGTAGCGTGGCTGCCCGTCGATGAAATCGATGATGCCGTAACCAGTCACGCGCAAACCGGGGTCGATACCGAGTATGCGCATGAGCGGGCTGAGGCGTTTTGCCTGCGGGGCTGTTGATGGGTCAGTGAGGCATCAGTGACGGAAGTGACGCACGCCGGTGAGCACCATGGCAATGTCACGTTCGTCTGCTGCTGCAATCACCTCGTCGTCGCGCATGGAGCCACCCGGCTGGATGACGCAGGAAGCACCGGCGTCAATAACCACGTCAAGCCCGTCGCGGAAGGGGAAGAATGCGTCGGACGCCACGGCTGAACCAGTTAGTGTGAGGCCTGCATTTTGTGCCTTGATGGAGGCAATGCGTGCTGAGTCGACGCGGCTCATCTGGCCTGCGCCCACGCCCACGGTCATGCCGTTGGCACAGAACACGATGGCATTGGATTTAACGAATTTGGCCACGCGCCATGCAAACAGGAGGTCGTCCCACTGCTGGGCTGTGGGTTGACGTTTGCTGACCACGCGCAGCTCGTCGCGGCCCACATTGCGTACGTCCGGTGACTGCACCAACAGCCCGCCGCCCACGCGCTTGATGTCGAAACGGTTTTGTCCGTCGCCCAATGCGATGGTGAGCAGACGAACGTTCTGCTTGGCTGCAAACACCTTTTGCGCGCCATCGGTGAAAGAAGGTGCAATGACCACTTCCACAAACTGTTTTGCAACTGC
>SXZD01000183.1 GCA_005788065.1 Burkholderiales bacterium | reverse complement strand
GCCAGCTTGAAGCCGTCATTGCTGTCGCGCATGGCGACCAGACGCTGTTTACCGGTCCATGACAGTGGATCGCCAAACAGCAGGATGCAGACCGATGCTTCGGAACCGCGACCGACACGCCCGCGTAGCTGATGCAGTTGTGCCAGCCCAAAACGCTCCGCGTGTTCGATCACCATCAGCGATGCATTGGGAACATCCACGCCGACCTCAATGACGGTCGTGCTCACCAGCAATTGAACCTCGTTGCGGCTGAATCGATCCATCACATCGGTTTTTTCTGCGGCCGACAGCCGGCCATGCACCAGCGCAATCCGGGCGCCCGGCATGGCATCACACAGTTCTGCAAATGTTTGCTCGGCGGCCTGCAATTGCAGGGCTTCGCTCTCTTCAATCAGCGGGCATACCCAGTAGACCTGCTTGCCTGCGGCCAATTCGACCTGCAGGCTGCGGTAGAGAGCCTCGCGCCGTTTCTGTGAAATGAGTTTGGTGAGGATGGGTTGACGGCCGGGCGGCTTTTCAGTGAGTGAAGAGACATCGAGATCGGCCAGATAAGTTTGCGCCAGCGTACGTGGAATGGGAGTGGCCGACATCATCAACTGGTGGGCAACCGTTTCGGCATGATCCGCATCGACCTTCAGTAGGGCCAGACGCTGAGCCACTCCGAAGCGGTGCTGTTCGTCAATGACGGCCAGACCAAGTCGCCTGAACTGCACGGTGTCCTCGATCAGCGCATGCGTGCCGATGATGATGTCGATCTCACCGGCCGCAAGCGCAGTCAGGGTGCGCTCTTTTTCACGCTTGGGTGTTGAACCGAGCAGGCCGCCGCAGCGCAGCCCCGCTTTTTCAAACAGGGGGGCGAGTTTGAGGCGATGCTGTTGTGCCAGGATTTCGGTGGGCGCCATGAAGGCCGACTGATAGCCCGCATCGGCCGCATGGGCACAGGCTAGCGCTGCGATGACGGTCTTTCCGCTGCCCACGTCTCCCTGCAGCAAACGCTGCATGGGTCGCGTCTGCGACATGTCCGCTGCGATCTCCTGAAGGGCTGATTGCTGACCGGCTGTCAGCGTGAACGGCAGCGCCTTGAGCAGTGCCTGCGCACGGGGGCCCGGACGTTCAGACATCGCAGGTGCGGTCTGCTGTGTGCGATTGACGCGCGCCCGCTTCAGCGCAATTTGCTGTGCCAGCAGTTCGTCAAACTGTATACGCTGCCATGCCGGGTGGGTGCGGTCATTCAGGGCATCTGCCGTGTCAGGCGTTGCATCGCCATGCAGCGTGAGCAGGCTGTCTTTCCAGCGCGGTAGCGGCAGTTGTGAATACCAGTCGTCCGGCAGCAGATCCTGCAGACAATCTGTGGGTGCCTGTTTCACCCAACGGGCAAAGTCGGTTTGGCGCACGCCAGCCGTGGCAGGGTAGACGGGAGTCAGCCGCCCGGCACCTGCTGTGTTGGGCGCATCGTTTTCTGTGGCGTTGGTTTCTGTTGCATCAATGAGTGATGGCGTTGCAGATGTGATGGCGCCGATCATGTCATTTGCGTCGGGGCTGAAGACCATCTTGGGATGGATGATTTCCCAGCCGCCACGTGTTCGTCGGGTAACGCCGGTGACTTTGATGAAACCGCCTTCGGTCAGTCTGGCTTGCAGGCCGGGATAAAAATGCAGCCACCGCAGTTGAATGCAGCCCCCGTCCACTTCCAATTGAGCGAGCAACTGGCGGCGCGGTCTGTCTTTGAGGGTGCATTCACCCAGCGTGCCCACCAGACTGGCGCGCGTGTTGTCCACCAGGTCGGCCATGGTGCTGAGCGTGGCCTCGTCCTGATAGCGTGCCGGCAAATGCAGCACGAGGTCTATCCATCGCTTCAGGCCCAGCCCGCTGCTGACTTTGTCCGCAATGCGGGCTGGCAGGGACTGCAGTTCTTCCATCAGATGATGAGGATGGCTTCCACCTCGAATTCGGCGCCTTTGGGCAGGCTGGCCACACCCACCGTGGAACGGGCGGGGTAGGGCTCCGGTACGAACTCTTTCATGATGTCGTTCACTCGCGCGAACTGGGACAGGTCGGTGAGGAAAAGCGTGAATTTAACGACGTCAGCCATGGTGCCGCCAGCCTGGTTGGCAACAGCGGTGAGGTTGGCAAATGCGCGGCGTACCTGCTGCTCAAGGCCCGCGACCAGTTCACCGGTGGCGGGGTCCAACCCGATCTGGCCGGATGTGAAAACCATGCTGCCGGTCTTGATGGCCTGACTGTAGGGGCCGATGGCGGCGGGTGCGTTGCTGCTGGAGATGACGAGTTTGCTCATGGAGAAGACCTGCTGCGATATGGAAAATCAAAAAGTCGATAGGACACAAGTGAAAGGCTTGCGCTGCAATGGCAGTGGCGAGCCCAAAGCGGCCGGCGTTCGGAGAACATGAAACCGCACAGACGACATGATACGCCACCGCGCATCATTCATTTTTTGCGCATGGCCCGCGTTTTGCGATTGCGGTCCAGATAATCGGGTGGTCGTTTGCTGACCCACTCGATGAAGGTGGCAATCTCCGGGTGGCTGCGCAACGCCTCCCAAGTGTGATAGTGACGAGCCAGTTCGCGCTCGGTCAGGACGGTGTGTATTTTCTGGTGGCAGACGCGGTGAATGCGGTATTTATCCCGTCCGCCCAGGCTGCGCGGAACCAGATGATGTTCGTCCGTGGTTTTGTTGTCCGGCAGCAGCCTGCCGCACAGTGGGCAGGCAGATGCAATCGGCGACGGCGTATTCTGCAAATCGTCCGATGTCCCATATACTGGAGACTTGTACCTGAGATGCCGCTTGTCAACCATCAACCATGACCCTGACCGAGTTGAAATACATTGTTGCCCTGGCCCGTGAGCGACATTTTGGTCGCGCGGCCGACGCGTGTTTTGTCAGTCAGCCCACGCTGTCGGTCGCCATCAAGAAGCTGGAAGATGAGTTGAATGTCACCTTGTTTGAGCGTGGCAGCAACGAGGTCAGCCTCACGCCGATTGGTGACCGCATTG
>SXZD01000182.1 GCA_005788065.1 Burkholderiales bacterium | reverse complement strand
TTGTTGACGTGCTGACCACCGGCTCCCGATGCGCGGAAAGTGTCGATACGCAGGTCGTCGCTGTTGATCTGGATGTCCACTGCTTCATCGGCTTCTGCAAGCACCGCCACCGTGCAGGCCGAAGTGTGGATACGACCTTGCGATTCGGTCACCGGCACACGCTGCACACGGTGGGCGCCGCTTTCAAATTTGAGTCGTTGATACACGTGGTCGCCCGCCAAGCGGACAATGACTTCACGGTAGCCGCCCAACTCGCTTTCGTTGGCTGACATCGGCTCTATCTGCCAGCCCTGACGCTCTGCGTAGCGCGTATACATGCGCAGCAGGTCGCCTGCAAACAGCGCGGCTTCGTCACCTCCGGTGCCGGCGCGGATTTCGAGCAGCACGTTGCGATCGTCGTCGGGGTCGCGTGGCAGCAGCAGGGTGGTCAGCGCATCTTCAAGCTGTTGCAGCCGTTCGCCGGACTGTGCCATTTCCTCTTCGGCCATGTCGCGCATGTCGGGGTCGGACAGCCATGCCTTTGCGGTTTCAAGGTCTGACGCGGCCTGCAGCCAGGCGGCAAAGCGCTCGGTGGCTGGCAGGATATCAGCCCGCTCGCGGGTGGCCTGACGGAACATGCCCATGTCGGCGGCGGCATCCTGTCGCGACAGATATTCGTCAAGGTCCTGCAGGCGTTGAGTCATCTGCTCAAGCCGTGCACGCATGGAAGCTTTCATGGGGTCTAATCGGACTGGCGGGTGTTGAACAGCTGGGGCAGCAGTTTGAGCAGTTGCTCGCGCTGTTCGGGGTCGGCTTGGTGGAGAGCCGATAGGGGGCCATGCATGAATTTGTTGGTCAGGCGCTGTGCCAACTGCTCAAGCACCTTGTCCGGGTCGGTGCCACGCGCCAGCAGACGGCGGGCGTGGTCGAGTTCGAACTGCGCCATGTGCTGGCCCTTGTCCTGCAGCTCGCGGATGGTGGGTACTATCTGGCGTTCCTGAACCCAGCGCATGAAATGCTCGACACGGTTTTCAATGATGGCTTCGGCCTGCTCTACTGCACCTTTGCGCAGTTCGCGCCCTTCGGCCACGATGCTGCTCAGGTCGTCGACGGTGTAGAGAAACACGTCGTCCATACGCGCTACTTCGGGTTCGATGTCGCGCGGCACAGCCAGGTCGACCATGAACATGGGCTCGCGGCGGCGTTGCTTGCAGGCGCGTTCCACCATGCCAAGTCCGATGAGCGGCAGTGTGCTGGCGGTGCAGGACACCACGATGTCGAACTGATGCAATTGTTGCGGCAGGTCTGACAGGGGTAGTGTGCCGGCATTGAAGCGCTTGGCCAGCGCCAGACCCCGCTCGGCGGTGCGGTTGGCAATGACAATGCGGGCGGGATGCTGGGCTGAAAAGTGCGTTGCGCACAGTTCGATCATTTCGCCGGCACCGACAAACAGCACTTTGCGGCTGCGCAGATCGCCAAAGATACGCTGTGCCAGTCGCACGGCCGCTGCAGCCATGGAAACTGAGTGTGCGCCGATTTCGGTGGTGCTGCGTACTTCCTTGGCGACTGCGAAGGTGCGTTGGAACAGTTGATGCAGCATCAGTCCCATGGTGCCGGCCTGCTCTGCTTCGCGGGCGGCCAGTTTCATTTGTCCGAGAATCTGCGCTTCGCCCAGAACCATGGAGTCCAGTCCGCTGGCTACGCGGAAAGCGTGGCGCACGGCACCATCGGCCGGCAGGGTGTAGAGGTGGTTGGACAGGCGCTCAGACTGCAACTGCCGTTCGATGTTGAGCCAGTTGACCAGGCTTTGCTGTGCAAGACCGGCATGGTCGCTGGCACAATAAATTTCGGTGCGGTTGCAGGTGGACAGAATGGCGGCTTCGAAGGGGCGACCCTGATGCTGTCCGTTGTGATGGGAAAACAGCGATCGCAAGGCGTTGCCCAACTGGTCGGCAGAAAACGCCAATCGCTCCCGGATATGTAGGGGAGCGGACTGGTGATTCAGACCGACAGCAAGAAGCTCCATGATTCTAATAAGTAAGCCAACTCGCCATTATAGGACGGGGGCCTGTTTGCGTCGACTCTCGGTCGGCGCGGGGCTGGATATGCAGCCGTTTGGCTGCTGCGGGCCAGAGGGGAAGGCCTCGCAGTGAAGGCCTTCGATACCTCAGACACTCGGGTGACTCCGACGACTCAGGCGTCCAGTTCGGCAGCCTCTTCAGCTGCGGCTTTGGCAACGGGTTGCAGCAGTGATTTGTCCAGTACTTCCAGGCGGTAGCCGTAGCTGTAAACAGGCGCCAGACGGAAGCCCATTTCAGGACGCAGACCCATCTTGGAGCGCACGCGCGACACATGGGTGTCCATGGTGCGCGAAGGGATGACTTCTTCGTGGCCCCAGACGCTTTCCTGAATGTGTGAGCGCGACAGCGGCTTGCCCAGATTGCGGAACAGCAGCAGGGCGAGGTCAAACTCCTTGTGGGTCAGGTTGATGCGCTGACCGCGGACATTGACCATGGCTGCCTTGGGCTCGAACACCATGCCGGCGATCTCGATGGTCTCGGGCGCCGTATCTTCGGGATATGCGCGGCGCAGCAGGGCGCCGACGCGAGCGACCAGCTCTGCACGACGCAGGGGCTTGATCATGTAGTCGTCTGCGCCGGCAGACAGAGCCTGCACAATGCTTTCTTCGTCGGTGCGAGAGGTGACGAAGAGGATCGGAATCTTGTGCTCTACGTGGCTGCGCACCCAGCGCATGACGGAAAGACCGTCATTGTCAGGCAGCATCCAGTCAAGGACGAGGAGATCGAAGCTTTCGCGACGCAGGTCGTGCTGGAATGCACGCGCCGAATTGAACGTGTGGCAGTGATGGCCGGCCGCACTGAGCACCCAACGGATCATTTCCAGTTGTGTTGCGTCGTCATCAAGAATTGCTATGCGCATGTTGCCCCCTGAGTCACCAGATATATGCATTAAACCGCTTATTGCGTTTAACAATTCTGCGGGAGGTACGATTTTTTGAAACAGTAAATAACAGTGAAATTGTCCGCCTATTCAGGGGGTGTGTCCGTTCTGTTGCGAATGCGCAGCGCGGCAGCGCAAGACACCGGGCGGGGGGGCTGGCAGCCGACGGTACTCAGGCGCCAGTCGTGCCCGGCGACAGCATGCGGGCGCCGGCGAACATCATCGCGATCATCTGCTCGGCGCTGCGGAATATCTGGTCGCGGTCGTCGGGTCGGTCAAGATAGTCGATCGCCATGAAAAAGACGTGGTGCGCAATGTGGGTGAGCACATCGGCGATCATGCTTTGAGGCATACCCTCGAGTAGTCGGCTGATATGCAGGTCGGTGGCGATATCTTCGGCCACCTGTCGCAGGGCGCCCCGCATGGCGCGGCGCATTTCCGGCATGGGGCCGTATGCTTCACAGGCGCCGATGATGATGGCGCGAGGGTTTTCGACGGTGAGATCAAAAAAACGCCGCAGCAGCAGGGGACGGATGTCGATGCTGACCTCGGTGGCGCTGGCCAGACGGATTTCGCTGAATGCGGCGAGGACGTCGGTTTGCACCTGCTGGATCATGGCGAGACCCAGGTCGTTGAGATTGTCAAAATGACGGTAGAAAGCGGGGGCGGACAAACCAGCCTTGCGGGTGATTTCGCGGATGCCGAGGCTGCTGAAACTGCGCTGTTCGTAGCTCAGTTCGAGGGCCGCTTCGATGATGCGCTGTCGACCGTGGCTGGCGGGGGTGACGATAGGAACGACGGGTTTGAGCGGCTGCACGTTGCCTGCTTGCGTGTGTTGTTTGCTGACGGGTCAACGATAGCAGATTTTGATGTATTGCTGCGGTGCGGGGTTGATTGTGTGCCTAGTGCGCGGGCTGTGGCGTGCGCCCAGCGTCTTGGGCGTCCGTCGTTGCTCCGGAAGGTGCTTGGGCGGGTTTGAGTACGGTGCATCTTGGGTGTCCGTTGTTGCTCCGGCGGTTCTCCCGGCTCATTTTCTGCGTCTTTGTGCTCGCGCCCTCCTCGCCCCGACTGCGCGGGGCCTCGGGTATGGTCGCTTCACAGTCGCGCAGTTAAATGCCCGGATGCGATCCGGCGCAGTCTTCTTCCAACACCCTTCTGACACAAAGGCGCAAGTTCGAGCTGCACTGCAGGTGAGTCTGAACGACTGACAGGAGCCCGCCCGGAGCAGAACGCATTACCGGGCAGCCCCCAAAGCTACCGCATTGCGTTGCCGCTCGGCAGAGCGAAATTGCTCAACTCCGGGTTTCGCGCTCCGGCGTGGCAGAAATCTTGTGGATCGAGAGGTCTGCACCATCAAACTCTTCCTCTTCGTCCATTCGGATGCCGATAGTCGCTTTCAGAATGCCGTACACCAGCGTTCCCCCCACAATCGCAACTGCGATACCGCCAAAGGTGCCAATGACCTGCGCGGCAAAGCTCACGCCACCGATTCCGCCCAGAGCGGTCTGTCCGAAAATACCGGCTGCAATACCACCCCACGCACCGCAAACGCCATGCAGAGGCCAGACGCCCAGCACGTCGTCAATCTTCAGCTTGTTTTGCGTGACCGTGAACAACCAAGTGAACAGCCATCCTGCAACGCCACCGACGACCAGCGCGCCCAAGGGGGTGCATCACATCGCTGCCTGCGCATACGGCAACCAGACCGGCCAAGGGGCCGTTGTGCACGAAACCCGGGTCGTTACGGCCAACCACGAGTGCCACCAGTGTTCCACCCACCATCGCCATCAAACTGTTGACGGCGACCAGACCGGAGATCTTGTCCAGCGTCTGAGCGCTCATGACGTTAAAGCCGAACCAGCCCACGCACAGAATCCAGGCTCCCAGCGCCAGGAAAGGGATGGATGAGGGCGGGTGGGCAGAAATGCGCCCATCCTTGGTGTAGCGGCCTGCGCGCGCGCCCAACTGCAGAACCGCCATCAGGCCGATCCAGCCGCCCACCGCGTGCACGACCACACTGCCTGCAAAATCGTGGAACTTGGCGCCGAAACGGCTTTCAATCCACGGTTGGATGCCGAAATTGTCGTTCCAGGCAATGCCTTCGAAGAATGGATAGACCAGTCCGACCAGAAGTGCCGTGGCCAGCAGTTGAGGGCCGAAGCGTGCCCGCTCGGCAATGCCGCCCGAAATGATCGCGGGGATGGCCGCGGCAAACGTCAGCAGGAAGAAGAATTTGGTCAGTGCATAACCGTTGCCAGACGACAATGTTGTGGCATCGGCGAAGAACCCGGTTCCGTAGGCAACCGCGTAACCCACCGTAAAGTAGGCGACCGTGCTCATTGCAAAGTCGGTCAGGATTTTGACCAAGGCGTTGACTTGGTTCTTGTAGCGCACGGTGCCTACCTCAAGGAAGGCAAAGCCGGCATGCATGGCAAGCACCATGATGGCGCCTAGCAGTATGAAGAGTGTATCGACAGCAAAGTTCTGATTTTCCATGGCTTTATTCGGATGATTGACAGGTTGTGCGCCCTGTTTTGGTGTGTGGCGGGCGCTTTGACGAAATATGCAAGCAAAAATCGCGCCCGCTTTTGGTGAGTGTGTGCGCATTGTTTTGGTGCGCGCTGTGGGTAGAAATGCAATGCGGTGGCTTTGGGAGGCTGCCTGATAATGTCGTCTGCTCCGGGCCGGCTCTTATAAATAGGTCGCGCAGGCGCACCCGCAGTGCGGCCCAAACAAGTGCCGTTGTATCAGAAGGGTGTTCGGAAGTTGACTCCGCCGGATCGCATCCGAAAAATTGCGCCCGACCGTGCGGCACCCGTTCCGCAGCGGATCACTGATCCGCGAAGGACCGAGGCCCCGCGAAGACGGGGCTCGGAGGATGCTAACGTTGAGG
>SXZD01000181.1 GCA_005788065.1 Burkholderiales bacterium | reverse complement strand
ATGCTGTGCATGAAGGCCACGAGCTCGGGCATTTTGGTCATTTCAACGCGCTTGGCCATGATGGTGCCGGCAGAGCCGCCCACCAGCAGACCACCGAGCACGTAGACCATACCGTCGGCCGCGTTTTCGCTCAGCTTGAAAATAAGACCGATCGTGGTGAAAGCCGCGATGGCCATGCCCAACATGCCAAACGCGTTACCGGCACGCGACGTGGTGGGATGTGACAGACCTTTCAAGGCCTGGATAAAACAGACAGACGCCACCAGGTACAGCAGCGTAACGGTATTCATACTTAAAGACATTGCAAATTCTCCAGTCGACGCTGCGGCTTATTTCTTTTTCTTGAACATTTCCAGCATGCGCCGGGTGACAAGAAATCCGCCAAATACGTTCACCGCTGCCAACGCCACCGCGATGACGCCCATGGCCTTGCCCAGCGGCGTGACCGTGAGTGCGGCAGCCAGCATGGCACCGACGATGATGATGGCCGAGACGGCATTGGTCACCGCCATCAGCGGTGTATGCAGTGCGGGCGTGACGTTCCACACCACGTGGTAACCCACGTAGATGGCCAACACAAAGATGATCAGGTTGCTGATGGTAGGGCTGATAAGTTCCATGATGATATGTTCCGCTTTTCTGTTCTCTCACCATCGGGTTGTCAGGCTTGCTGCCGTCAGCGACCCGTCTTCGATGGCTTGATCAGTTTCTCGCTTCAGTTCTTGCGCTTCAGTTCGCCGCCGGTGCACATCAGCGTGGCCGCCACGATGTCGTCTTCCATGTTGATGGTGAAGTTGCCTTCTTTGTCCACCACCAGTTTCAGGAAATCGAGCACGTTGCGCGCATACAGGCTGGATGCGTCGGCTGCCACACGGGTGGCGAGGTTGGGATAACCCACAACCCGAACACCATTGGGCGTGACCACCACTTCGTTCAGACGCGACAGCGGGCAGTTACCACCCTGCTCCACCGCGAGATCCACCACCACAGAGCCCGGCTTCATTTCTGCCACAGTGGCTTCGTGCAGCAAGGTGGGCGCCTTGCGGCCGGGAATGAGCGCCGTGGTGATGACGATATCGGCCTGCTTGGCGCGTTCGTGCACAGCAGCGGCCTGACGCTTCATCCATGCCTCGGGCATGGGACGGGCATAACCACCCACGCCTTTTGCGATTTCGCGTTCTTCGTCGGTTTCAAAGGGCACATCCACAAACTTCGCACCCAGCGACTCCACCTGCTCTTTGGTGGCGGGACGTACGTCAGAGGCCTCGATGACCGCACCCAGCCGCTTGGCTGTTGCGATTGCCTGAAGACCTGCAACCCCCACACCCAGAATCAGCACACGGGCGGCTTTCACCGTACCGGCGGCTGTCATCAGCATGGGCATGAAGCGCTGGTATTCGTTGGCTGCGATCATCACAGCCTTGTAGCCGGCAATGTTGGCCTGTGAGGACAACACGTCCATGCTCTGGGCACGCGTGGTGCGCGGCGCGGCTTCCAGTGCAAATGCGGTCAGGCCCGCGCTGTTCAGCGTCACAAGACCTTCTGCGTCGAAAGGGTTGAGCATGCCCACCAGCACCTGACCGGCGCGGTACATGCCCAGCTCTTCGACCTGCGGGGAACGTACCTTGAGCACCATGTCGGACTGCGCGATGACGTCGGCTGCACTGCCAAGCACCTTGGCACCCACGGCCTCGTAGGCTGCGTCGGGGATGGAGCTGGCCACGCCTGCGCCGGCTTGCACCAGCACCTCGTGTTTTTGCCCGATCAGTTTTTTGACGGTTTCCGGCGTAGCGGCAACACGTGTTTCTCCGGCCCGGGTTTCGGCCGGCAGACCAATTTTCATTGGGAATTCCTCCGGGATTGTGTGAGCAGCGCGACATTGAAGGCCGGGCTGCCTGTGGCGTACCCTGTCTACGACGCCCAAGCGCGTAGCATAAAGGAACTACCCCACATCAACATTTTTAACAGCGTGCGACTATAGCATGCATGCCAGGTGGAATGACCCTGGTCAAATGCTGCCATCATCGCTGCGCCGCAGCATTCTATCGGAATTTTACCGATTGATGTTGCATTGCAGCAAACTGACATGGGTCTGCCGTCTGGGATACACTCCGGGTTTGCCCGTAAATCCAAGTGCAATCAGCCTGCTGCGCTACCCATGCAACACGCCGACGTGTCGCGCAAAGTCGGCATCTGCAGCAGGAAAAGTCTGCGGACACCCGGGCAGCCAACGCGTCATCACTTGAAAGTACACATGTCAGGTCAATGGAAACCCAGCGTCACGGTTGCTGCCATCGTCGAGCACGAGGGCCGTTACCTGCTGGTCGAAGAATTGACCACTGACGGCATCAAGTTCAATCAGCCGGCCGGACATCTGGACCCGGGCGAAAGCCCTGTGACGGGCGCCATCCGGGAAGCCCGCGAGGAGTCCGCTTGGGAACTCGACCCCGTCGGCCTGCTGGGTATCTACATGAGCCGCTACCGCTCATCGCGCACCGGCGAAGACGTCACCTACCTGCGCTTCGCATTTGCCTGTCGCGCCCTGCACGAACATGTAGGGCAGGCACTGGATGACGGTATCATCCGCGCACATTGGCTGACCTACGAAGAAGTGAAGGCGTGTGAGGACAATCACCGCAGCCCACTGGTCATGCGCTGCATTGAAGACCATCGCGCGTGGAAGCGGCGCGAACGTCCACTGACACCGCTGGATCAGGTCTACACACATGAGAGCGTCATCGACGGTCCGCAGTAATCCAACCCATGAGCACCCGCAAAAAAGTTGTCATCGGCCTGTCCGGAGGCGTTGATTCTTCAGTCGCCGCATGGCTGTTGAAAGAACAGGGCTATGAAGTGGTCGGCCTGTTCATGAAGAACTGGGAAGACGACGACGATTCGGAATACTGCTCCACCCGGCAGGACTGGCTGGACGCTGTCAGCGTGGCCGATGTGATCGGCATCGACATTGAAGCGGTGAATTTTGCGGCCGAATACCGCGAACGGGTTTTTTCAATTTTCCTCACCGAATATCAAGCCGGCCGCACGCCTAACCCGGACATACTGTGCAACAGCGAAATCAAGTTCAAGGCATTTCTGGACCACGCCATGAAACTGGGTGCAGACCACATTGCTACGGGTCACTATGCTGGCGTGCGCGAACGCAATGGCCGCTTTGAATTACTCAAGGCGCGCGACACGGCAAAAGATCAATCGTATTTCCTGCACCGCTTGAGCCAGGCGCAGTTATCCAAATCGCTGTTTCCGCTCAACGATATTGAAAAGCCCGAGGTGCGAAAAATTGCTGCGCAACTGGGTCTGTCCAATGCAACCAAAAAAGATTCAACGGGCATCTGCTTCATTGGCGAGCGTCCATTCCGCGAATTTCTGAACCGCTATTTGCCTACCAAGCCCGGCCCCATCTGCAACGACGAAGGCAAGGTGATTGGCGAGCATGTGGGCCTGAGTTTCTACACACTGGGTCAGCGCAAGGGCATTGGTGTGGGCGGACAAAAACAGAGCACGGGCGAGCCGTGGTACGTCGCCAAAAAAGACCTGCTGAACAACACGCTGTACATCGTTCAAGGGCACGATCATCCTTGGCTGCACAGCACCGTGCTGCAAACCGAACAGTCGCATTTCATCAGCGGGCACGCGCCTGCTGCCGGCACTGAGCTGCGCATTGCTGCCAAGACGCGCTACCGTCAGCAAGACGCAGCGTGCACGCTGCACATGGGAGACGCACCCGACCGCTTCAGCCTCACGTTTGAGCAAGCGCAATTTGCCGTGACGCCCGGACAGTCTGCCGTGCTGTATGACGGCGAGGTGTGTTTGGGGGGCGGGATCATCTGTCTCTGATTTGCTCCTGATTTGCTCCTGAGCACGCCACGGCAGCGCCAAGGAGATCAGGCTAGCGGAAAAAATACAGATCAAGAATATCCTTATAAAAAAGACAACGATCCAAAAAATTGGACTTTTTAAAAGTACAATTAGATGCTATCTTGTATTCTATGGAAGAACATACCAGATACATCATCCGCCAAAAACTTGTCGACAGCCTGACGGCCGAACTGCCTGAACTGACTGAGCGAGACGTCTGGCTACCTCAGGTACCCGGCAAGGCAATGGCCATTATCGGCATGCGGCGTGCAGGCAAAACATCGTTCATGTGGCAGCAAATCGCTCGCCGACATGCCAGCGGGACAGCACGTGAAGGGTTGATATATTTCAGCTTTGAAGACGACCGTCTGGCCGGACTGGGTACAGAGCACCTTGATCTTCTGGTGGATGAATATTTTTTGCTCCACCCCGAATGGCGCAGCAGTCGCCGTGCTGCCTTTTTCCTCGATGAAATCCAGTGTGTTCCGGGTTGGGAAAGATTTATCCGAAGACTGTTGGATACCGAAAAAATCGATATCTTCCTGTCAGGCTCATCCGCGAAACTGCTTTCACGGGAGGTGGCCACAAGTATGCGTGGGCGAGCCATGGAAGCCACTGTAACGCCATTCAGTTTCAGGGAGTTTCTGCGTCACCACAAAAATGAACCTGCAGTAGCGCCACACCGGTTCTCAAAAGCCATGCGCTCCCAAACAAGCCACTTTCTGCTGAGATATCTTGTGGAAGGAGGATTTCCTGAAGCTCAAAATCTCGATCAGCGATCACGTCTGGAATTGCTGCGAAGCTACATCGACGTTGTTTTGCTGCGCGATGTCAGCGAACGTCACAACATTTCCCAACCGCAGGTCCTCCGGTGGCTTGTGCAGCAGTTGCTGGGCAACGGCGCAGGCTCGTTCAGCATCAATAAATTTCACAGCGACCTCAGATCACGCGGGGTCAGTGTCGGTAAAGAAACGCTGCACGACATGCTCGCGCATCTTGAAGATGCTTTCCTCGTCAAGACGCTCAAACTGTGTACCGAGTCTGTCCGGCGTCAACAGGTCAATGCACGGAAAGTTTATCCCGTCGATCAATCACTGATGGCCCTGTTCGACCGCTCCGGCAAGGAAAACACCGGTCATGCGCTGGAGACAGCGGTTCTCCATGAACTGTTGCGCATGGGGGCCGAACTCAGTTACTTGCATACACGCTCAGGCTACGAAGTAGACTTTGTCGCTCAATTTCCCGACGGCACAACATGGCTGGTACAGGTATGTCTCGATCTGACCGACACGCAAACCCTGCAACGTGAGGCACGCGCGCTGACAGACGCCGAGGCGGAATGGCCTGCAGCGCGGCGAATGCTCATCGCACTGCACCGGCCCGCCGTGCTGGACTTGCCGACCGGTATCGAATGCCATTCGGCTGTAGATTGCCTTTTGGGTCGATGGCAGTAATATCTTAAAACCATTCCGACAAGCGCTCGATCAATCCATGCAAGCCATCTTCATATCAGGTACCGACACCAACATTGGCAAGACCATTACATCGGCATGGCTTGCCCTGCACTGGCAAGCGGACTACTGGAAGCCGGTGCAAAGCGGGCTGGATGGAGAGAGCGACAGCGAAACGGTTGCGCGACTGGCTGGCTGCAAAACGCATGCAGAGGCGTATCGCCTGCAGTCACCTTTGTCGCCGCATCAGTCTGCTGCCATCGATGGTGTGCAAATCGAGCTGGACAATTTCATGCTGCCCGCTGCACCCCGCCTCATCGTGGAAGGCGCAGGCGGGCTGATGGTGCCATTGGCCGAGAAAGTGCTGATCACCGATCTCATCACGCATCTGCATCTGCCGGTGATACTGGTTGCACGCAGCACGCTGGGCACCATCAATCACACGGTGTTATCAGCCAAAGCGCTGAAAGCCAACAGCACACCGTGTCTGGGCGTCATTGTCGTGGGCCCGTCCAATCCTGAGAACGTAAAATCGATTGAACGCTATGCCGGTGTGCCCATATTGGCTGAATTACCGCTGCTGGAAGAGGTCACCACCGAATCACTCAAAGCCATTCCGTTACCCATGAAGCTGGCGCATGTGCTCAAACGCGCAGCCGCATTCGAACCCCCTGCTCTGCCCGCACCCGACCCCGCCATGCGCCTCGTCGAACGCGACCGTGCACACTGCTGGCATCCGTTTACGCAAGCGCAAACTGCTGCTGCACCTTTGCCCATTGTGCGTGCGGAAGGACCTTACCTTTTTGATGTGCATGGCAAGCGCTATCTCGACGCTGTGTCGAGCTGGTGGGTTAACTTGCACGGGCACTCAAACCCGGTGATTGCACAGGCGATCAGCTGGCAAGCACATCATCTGGAACAGGTGATGTTTGCGGGCATTACGCACCCGCCCGCCATTGAGTTGGCAGAAAAGCTCGCGCAACATGCGCCGGGTGGATTGCAGCACGTGTTCTTCTCCGACAACGGGTCGACTGCCATTGAAGTGGCACTCAAAATGGCATGTCAGTATTGGGTGAATATGGAAGGCCCTGGAAAGCGTACGCGCTTTCTGGCCATGCGCGGCGGATACCATGGCGACACCTTCGGTGCCATGGCAACAGGGCGGTCATCCAACTTCTACGAGCCTTTTGAAAATTGGCTGTTCAAGACCGACTTCCTGCCCACGCCGCTGTACTGGAAATCGCGCGATGAGGCGGAGCTTCTCGCAGATGAAAAACAAAGCCTGCATTGCCTGAAACAGTATCTGGCAAAGCATGCACGCGACCTCGCAGCTTTCATCATCGAACCCTTGATTCAAGGTGCAGCCGGCATGCACATGATGCGCGCAGGCTATGTAGCTCAGGTGGTGAGCGAGTTGAAGCAGCATGGCATACCGGTCATTTTCGATGAAGTGATGACCGGCTTCGGACGTACCGGCAAATGGTTTGCAGCCCATCATCTGACCGCAACCAATGCAACACGCTCTGCCACACAGACACCACACCAATCGATGAGCGGAAACTCGTCACTCGGTCACTCGTCACTCGTCAACTTCACCCCTGACATCCTCTGCGTCTCAAAAGGCCTGACCGGCGGCTTCATGCCCATGGGCGCCACGCTGGCCGCCCCGCACATCTACAACGCTTTTTTGTCTGACGACGTGGGCAAGGCGCTATTGCATGGGCACTCCTACACAGCCAACCCGCTGGGCTGCGCTGCCGCATTGGCCAATATCCGACTGCTGGAACGCGAGCATGTGTGGAACGAAATCCGCGCTCAACAAACCACACACAGCATGGAACTGGAAAAGCTCTCCGAACACCCGGCTGTCAAGCGCGTTCGCCAGTGCGGTACGGTGGCAGCATTTGATATCGAAGTGCCGGGACTGGAGGGGGGTTATGGCTCAAAACTCAGCCAGCGCCTGCGTGAAACGCTGCTGGACCGCGGGCTGCTGATGCGCCCATTGGGCAATACGCTTTACTTCATTGCGCCCTATTGCACGCCGGCGCACGACCTGATTGATGCGTATGAAACGGTAGGACGGGTACTGGACGAATTGATGTCAGGCGTGACGGGGAAAAACTCTTCTACGGATGAGACGCAGATGTTTTGAGGCGCACTCGCTTTGGTTAAGGTGCGCGTGAGATTAAAACCGGCTGAGAAATTCCCGAGTCAGTGCTTTTGGCACCAGACGGAAAGCACCCGAGCTTTCAATCCAGAACCCAGCATCCCTGAGCTTTAATTGCTTTGTACATAGCGTCGGGAGCAAGATCGATTTCACCGGGCCAAGCAACGGCGCCTGCATCAATAAACACCTTGTTAAAGATGAGCGGGGCTTTCAATGCGGCGAATACGCCAGTCAGGTGTGAGGCTTCAAACTTGACATCGCCTTCGGTGCCATCGGCAAACCTGACCCTCAGGCTGAGGTCTGCAACAACCTGAACTGCCACAACATCCCAATGCATAAACACCTCAACGAAGAGGGGCGAGTGATAATCAAAACACATGAGGGCTAGGATACCGCAAAACGAGCCCATGATTGACATGGCATCTTGTTCTGGCCTTACTCCCCCGCCCCAGCTTCACCCACTGAAAACACAGACGCCACAGCCCGCAGCTCCTCATCGCCCAGTGCACCGGTACCCGCACGCAGTTTCAATAACGACAGTACCGCATCGTAAAAACCGCGCGCATAATCCACCCGCGCCTGATACAGCTTCTGCTGCGCTGTAAACACATCGGCCATCACACGCAGCCCCGTCTTCACACCCAACTGCGCGGCCTTCACGCTGCCCTCGGCAGACTTCACTGCCTTGTCCAGCGCAGACAGCTTGTCATGCGCCAGTTTCACACCGGTATACGACCTGTAGAGATCATTACCGACCCGACGCAGCGCTGCATCGCGGTCGGACTGAGACTTGGCCAGACGCAAGCGCGCCTGCGCCACCGATTCATTGACTGCAAAACCTGAGAATATCGGCACCTGCAATTGCAGAAATGCAGAATCCACATCCGACTTAACACCGACCGTGTTGACCGAATCGCTTTGTGCCTGCGTGCGACTGAGCACCAGGTCCAGACGCGGTGCATGCCCCGCCTGCTGACGCGCCACTTCCTCTTCAAAAAACTCGATGGTCTTTTGTGCGACTCGCACTTCGGGGTTGTTAGTTGCAGCCAGATCGCGCCATTCATCAAACGGCTGTCGCACCACATCGCGCCAGTCAAACTGCTTGTTGAAGCCTGCAACTTTTTGCGCACGCTGCCCGGTGATCAATTCCAGCGTGCGCAGATTGGCTTCCAGTGCTTCGCCAGCCTCCAGCAATTTGACGCGCGCAATGTCGGCACGTGCGCGAGCCTCAGCTTCATCGCTGGCGGCGGCCTCACCACGCTTGAGTGCAGAGCTTAATCCATTGGCCTGCTCTGCCGCAGCGCGATCATCCACTTCTGACAGACTGTAAACATCCTGACTCACCAACACATCGATGTACGCAGTTGCAACACGCACAATCAGATCCTGTCGCTCTTTGCGCAGCGTCTCGTCTGCCACCGAACCCTGCACACCGGCCTGACGATACCGGGCCAGCGCATCCAGGCTGAACAGCGTCTGACGCAACTGCAATGCATTGTTGGTGGTATTGACCCGCTGCACATCATTACGCAATGCACCACCACTCTGAAACTCGCGATCAAACGTCGACTTGCCCTGCGCAATCGAGACGGACACCTGCGGAAAAAATGCACCCCGCGCAATCGGCCTGTTCTGTTGCACCGACTTCGCTTCCCACTGAGCGGACTGCCACACGGCATCCTGCGACAAGGCAGCATCCACCGCCTCCAACAGGTTCATGGAAAACGCCGGTTCGCAAAACATGCCCATCGCCCCGACAAAAGCGAGCGTGAGGACGGACACGCTACGTGCCGGCGGCTTGCGAATCGACACCCCGCACCGCGTGTTACACAACACCGAACATGAGGCCAACTTCGCCGGGTATGACGATGACAGAAACGTCTTTCGCATCACCGCTCCGTCAACGATGAACGCAAACGATCGGTCAGCGGCTTGACGATATAGTTCATCATCGTGCGCTCACCCAGTTTCACGAATGCATCTGCCGGCATGCCAGGCACCACTTGCTGACCATTGAGTTGCGCATGACTCTCCGGTGGTATTTCCACTTTCACCAGATAGAAAGGAACTCCGGTGTGTGCATCGGTCAGGCGGTCTGCAGAGACGGAACGAATGCGGCCAAACAGTGTGGGCGTGCGACGCTGATTCAATGCCGGAAACGTAATGACCACCGGCAAACCGGGTACGACTTTGTCGATCAGATGCACGGCCAGCTGACCTTCAATTTCCATGCGATCACTGGCAGGAACGACGTCCATCAGTTTCATGCCGGGTGTTACCACACCCCCATCGGTGAAAACCTGCAAACCCGTCACATAACCATCCACCGGGCTTTTGACCTCAGCAATGCGGTTGTCAAACTGCACCGACGAAAGACGGTTGTCGAGTTCTTCACGCTGCCGCTGCACGTCGGCCAACTGGGTCTGAACCTCCTTTTGGCCTTCTGCCCGGCGTTGCGTCATGCGCATGCGAACCTCACCCAACTGACCGCGTGTGCGTGCCAGTTGCGCCTGATCATCGGCCAGCGAACCCATGATGGCTGCATGATTGCGCTCGGCTTCCAAAACGCGGTTGCGGGCCATGAAACCTTCAGCGGCCATTTCACGCAGACCATCGAGTTGAGTTTGTGACGCATTGAGCTGCAATTGTTTTTGACGACTGCTCGACTCGATGGCGGCCAGTGTTTTTTCCAGTGCAGACTCTGACTCCTGCATGGCGTTGATATCTGCATTCAGGGCGCCCTGCCGGGCGCGCAGCAAATCGTTTTGCGTGCGCATGGCTTCCTGAACCCGCACGTCGGCTGCATTCTGCGCAAACCAGTCCGGAAATCGGATAACCAACGCCCCCGTACGCTCTGCCGACAGCCTCGCCAGCGCTGCACTGACGGTAATCCATTGCGCACGCACCGTGTTCAGGTCCGCATCGCTTTTGGTGGTGTTCAACTGCACCAGCACATCGCCCGCTTTTACCTGCTGACCTTCTGCCACCAGCACTTTTTCAATGACGCCACCATAGGGGTGCGCAACACTTTTGCGGCTGCCTACCAGTGTGACCGACCCGGGAAAGGTAGCGCCTTCATCCAAGGGCGCAAACAAGGCCCACAGCATGAAACCACCGAAGCCCAGCAGCAATATCCACCACCCCAGCCGGGCGCTGTGACGCTCGTCCATGCGGGCCAGTGATCTAGCGCTGTCGACTGATTTCAACGATGTTGCATTGTTCTTTTGGTTCATACCCGATCCAACTGTCAATGCTGGTGATGGAGATCCATCTGTCAACGTCGATGTTGCGTTTGCATCGACGGATTGCAGATCGGTCGATTTTTTACCGATTTGAAACAGTTTCATCGCACACTCACCCACCCTCTTTGGCATGAACAGCCGGTGCCACGGCCACCGCCTTGCCAGCCAATCGAGCCATCACCTCAGCCGTCGGACCGCCGGTAATCACGCGACCGTCCTGCATCAAGGCGATGGCATCTGTCATGTTGACGATGGTGGTTTTGTGCGTCACCAGCACCACGATATGCCCCAGTGCTTTCTGTGCCTGTATGGCCTGCATCAGCGCTGCCTCACCGGCATCGTCGAGGCTGGAGTTGGGCTCATCGAGCACCACGATGCGCGGATTGCCGTACAGGGCACGGGCAAGGCCCAGCCGTTGTTTTTGTCCGCCCGACAGTCCGGAGCCCTGCTCGCCCAAGACGGTATCGTAGCCTTTGGGCAGTTGCAGGATCATGTCGTGAATGCCGGCTGCTTTTGCGGCTGCAACCACTTTGTCGGCATCCAGGTCGCCGAAGCGGGCAATGTTTTCTGCAACGCTACCGGCGAAGAGTTCGACATCCTGCGGCAAGTAGCCGATGTACGGCCCCAGTCTGTCACGATCCCATTGCGAAATGTCCGCACCGTCGATGCGCACCTTGCCGCTGGCTGCAGGCCACACGCCCACCAGCGCACGCGCCAGTGAACTCTTGCCGGCACCACTGGCACCGATGATGGCCACAATGGTGCCCGGCTCGATGCGCAGGTTGACGCCATGCACGGTGGCGCGCTGGGACCCGGGAGGAACAACGGACAGCGACTCGGTTGTCATGCGGGCTGCAGGCTCGGGCAGGGGCAAGCTTTCTGTGCGGGGCGGAACAGCGGCAAGCAGATCGCGCAGACGGGTGTAGGACTGAACGGTGGAAGCCCATGACTTCCACACGCCGATCAGTTGATCGATGGGCGCCAGCGCTTTGCCCATGAGGATGGACCCGGCGATCATCATGCCGGACGAGATATGATTTTCCAGTACGAGCAAGGCGCCCAAACCCAACACGGCGCTCTGCAAAAACACCCGAAAATATTTACTGGACTGCATCCAGACAGCGGCCATGTCGCTGGCCTGTGCCTGCAACGCCAAGAATCGGGAATGATCTTTCAGCCAGCGGGCTTTGAGATTGCCCAGCATGCCCATGGCTTCGATAACCTCTGCATTGCGCAGGTTGCTGTCTGCGGTTGCGCCACTGCGCACAGCCAGCGCACTGGCTTCATCAAGCGATTTGCGGGTAAACCGGTCATTGGCCAACGTGAGCAAAATGGAAACACCAGCGCCTGCCACTGCCAATACGCCGACCCAGAAGTCGAATACGAACAGGACGAACAGGTAAATGGGTATCCACGGAACGTCAAAAAATGTGAGGACGCCAGGGCCGGTCATGAATTGGCGGATATTGGTCAGATCGCGCAACGCTTGCGATGCGTTACCGCCACCGCGGCGCAGCTGCATTTCGTAAGCTGCTGTGTAGATGCGCTGGTTCAAGCGGTTGTCGAGATTGGCGCCGACGCGCACGAGGACAAACGTTCGCACGGCTTCGAGCGCTGCGGCCAGCGCGAAGAGACCAACGGCCAGCAGGGTCAGCATGAGCAATGTGGTCTCGTTGCGGCTGTTGAGCACGCGGTCGTAGACCTGCATCATGTAAAACGATGGCACCAGGGCGAGCAGGTTGACCACCGCGCTGAAGGCACCGACGCTGTAGAAACTGCCGCGGACCTCATGCAGTGCCGAGGTGAGTTCGTTTTTTTCTTTGAGTATGGACAGCACGCCAAGCTCGCCTGTCTTAGTTACTTGAGATGTCGATTATAGGCAGGTGGTGGGGGGCGGGATTGTGCGATTACGCGCGGAAAAGCGGGCTTTTAAGGTGAATTGTGAAGTGGGGGGGGCGAGCGTTGTGGTGTCCGTTGCTGCTCCGGGAGGCAGAACGGCGCATCTTGGGCATTCGTCGTTGCTCCAGGAGGCAGAGCGGCGCATCTTGGGCATTCGTCGTTGCGCAAGCTGTGGCGCATTCTGAGCGTCTTGGGTATTCGTCATTGCTCCGGCGGTTCTCCCGACAAAATTGCGCTCCTCAACGTTAGCATACTTTGAACGCCGTCTACGCGGCGCTTCAACCCTCGCAAATCAGTGATTGGCGAGGGACGTCTGCTGCACGGTCGGGCGCAATTTTTCGGATGCGATCCGGCGGAGTCAACTTCCGAACACCCTTTTGAGGCGAAGGCACTTGTTTGCGCCGCACTGCGGGCGAGCCTGAGCGACTTACCGGAGGTTGACCGGTGGTGGCGATTGTTCGGGCAGTCAGACGCCGAGCCCGACCGACCCCGCACCAGATGACACCGCCGCACTCCTGGGTTCGCATGCGAACGCGAGTGCAAGGGGCCAAGTTGTCGCTTGACGACGACTGGGACGAATCTGTGGGTAACAACTCCGCTTTCTGTTGGGGGCAGGCGCTCGGATTTGCGATGGGATACAAGGCGCAAACCGCAGCCATAGCAAAGTCTATGGCGAGGATTTGTAACGCAGTAGACCGCGCAAAGCCGAGATGCGTGCACCAACATGAAGGCGGGGGTGTTGCCCATGGGTTGAGGTCGGAAATAGCGAGGTGTCGTCCGAGACAGTGCCATCAACGGACAGCCTCCCAAACATCAGCACCGCCGGCAACATCTCACCCGCCGGCGTTCTGTGTGACAATAAGCCCACGATCAACACCCGGCAAAGACCGACCCACCATGTCCTCAGCCTGCTCCACACACTCAAACGCCGCCACCTGCACCACTGATGCAGCAAATGCCGCGCCTGCCAGCGCATCTCAGCCCGTGCACATCATCCGTCGCAAAGGCGACGACAGCACCGCCCATCGGGCCGATGCCGAAGGCGCATGGTCGATTGCCGCCATCGAAGCGCTGTACGCGCTGCCCTTCAACGACCTGCTGTTCCGTGCCCAACAAGTGCACCGTGAACACTTTTCGGCCAACGAGGTGCAGCTTTCCACGCTGCTGTCGATCAAGACAGGCGGTTGCCCGGAAGACTGCGGCT
>SXZD01000180.1 GCA_005788065.1 Burkholderiales bacterium | reverse complement strand
GCAGGGGTACTTCCATGATGGAAGTCCCCTATGCCGATGTCCGCAGAAAGATGTGATGGATACCCTTGACTTGATGCTGCTGTTGTTTGCCGCCCTGTTCGCCGGTCTGGTTGACTCGATGGCCGGTGGTGGCGGCTTGATCCAGATACCTGCATTGCTGCAGGTTTTGGGCAACCAGTCGTATCCCTTAGTGTTCGGCACCAACAAGCTGTCATCCATCGTAGGGACATCCGGTGCCGCTATCCGCTATGCAAGGCGGGTGACTGTTCCGTGGAACACGCTGACTCCGGCTGTTCTGGCCGCTTTGCCCGGCGCATTTGCGGGTGCCTGGGCCTTGTCTTTTGTTCCCCGGCAGTGGATGGCGCTGACCGTGCCCATCCTTTTGTCCGCAGTGGCTTGGTACACCTGGCGAAACAAATCGTTTGGTTTGCATGCGCAGAACCGGTCATGGTCCAATGGCCAGAAGCGTGCCATAGCGTCCGCCTTGGGTTTCAGTATCGGGTTTTATGATGGTATTTTTGGACCCGGTACCGGTACGTTTCTGATGCTGGGGTTTGTCGCTTTGCTGGGCTTTGATTTTCTGATGGCGACAGCCTGCGCAAAGTTTGTCAATGTGGCTTGCAATCTGGCGGCCCTCCTGCGTTTTGGCATGGACGGACACTTGCTGGTCGGTTTGGGTCTGGGAATGGCCGTATTCAACTTGCTGGGTTCACATATCGGATCTACACTGGCATTGGCACATGGTGCTGCGCTGGTGAGACGGGTTCTGCTGGCTGTTGTGATGGTGTTGATTGCGAAGACAGGGTTTGACGCATATGCACCGCTTGTCAGCGGCCTTTCAGTCTTCGGTTCCGTTCGTTCGTAGCAGCGGGGTCATCAAGCGACGATGTTCCACGTGAAACGCTTCTGACAAATCACTCGAGTTTTGTTCCACGTGGAACAAAACAGCACAAGACAGCCGTGAAACATCTCTAAAGTCTTCTCCGCTGAGGCGCAAACGCCTATAATCCCCCTCCTCCCCTCAGTGTCTTGTCTGGTCGGTTTGCCATGGAATTCCCCAAGCGTTTTGATGTGATTGTTGTCGGTGGTGGTCATGCCGGTACAGAGGCCGCGTTGGTCAGTGCCCGAATGGGGCTGAAAACTCTGCTGCTGACCCATAACATCGAGACGCTGGGTCAGATGTCCTGCAACCCTTCGATTGGTGGCATTGGCAAAGGCCATCTGGTCAAGGAAGTGGATGCTCTGGGTGGCGCAATGGCCATTGCAACCGATGAGGCCGGCATCCAGTTCCGCATATTGAACAGTTCCAAAGGGCCAGCTGTACGGGCCACGCGCGCCCAGGCTGACCGGGTTCTTTACCGAGCTGCTATCCGCACGCGTTTGGAGAATCAGCCCAACCTTTGGCTGTTTCAGCAGGCGGTGGATGACCTTCTGCTGGAAGGCGACCGGGTGGCAGGTGCAGTAACGCAGATTGGTCTGCGCTTCATGGCGCCTGCTGTGGTGCTGACTGCTGGTACGTTTCTAAACGGGCGTATCCATGTGGGTTTGCAGAACTATTCCGGCGGCAGGGCGGGTGATCCGCCTGCCGTCAGTCTCGGCCAACGACTCAAGGAGTTGAATCTGCCGCAGGGTCGCCTGAAAACAGGCACGCCCCCCCGCATTGATGGCCGGACGATTGATTTTTCTGTCATGACAGAGCAGCCCGGTGATCTCGATCCCGTTCCGGTGTTCTCGTTTATGGGAAGCGCGGCGCTGCATCCACAGCAGCTGCCCTGCTGGATTACGCATACCAACGAGCGTACCCATGACATCATCCGTGGGGGCCTGGATCGTAGCCCCATGTACACAGGCGTCATCGAAGGCGTCGGGCCTCGCTATTGCCCCTCCATTGAGGACAAGATTCATCGCTTTGCAGACAAGGATTCCCACCAGATTTTCCTAGAGCCTGAGGGGCTGCAGACGCATGAGTTTTATCCGAACGGTGTGTCGACCAGTCTGCCCTTTGATGTGCAGTTGGACCTGATCCATTCGATTAGGGGGCTTGAGAATGCGCACATTCTGAGGCCTGGTTATGCCATTGAGTATGATTATTTTGACCCGCGGGGGCTGAAGGCGTCTTTCGAAAGTCGTCACATTCATGGCCTGTTTTGCGCAGGCCAGATCAATGGCACGACAGGATACGAGGAGGCAGCAGCACAGGGCTTGTTTGCCGGGCTGAATGCTGCGCGCTATGTACAACAGCGCGATCCATGGTTGCCGCGGCGGGATGAGGCCTATCTGGGTGTTCTGGTGGATGACCTGATCACCCGGGGCGTGACAGAGCCTTATCGCATGTTCACCAGTCGTGCGGAGTACAGGCTGAGTTTGCGTGAGGACAATGCGGACGCTCGCCTGACTGCCATCGGTCGGGAAATGGGCTGCGTCGATGATGTACGTTGGGATGCCTTCTGCCGCAAGCGTGATGCCGTTGCCGCTGAGATTCAACGACTGCGGTCCACATGGGTGAACCCCCGCATCATCGAGGCGCACGAGGCGCAACGGGTGGTCGGTCAAGCTTTTGAGCGGGAATACACGTTGGCAGATGTGCTCAAGCGACCTGGTGTTGACTATACGTCGCTGATGACGCTGAATAAGGCTGACGGATCTCCGGTGTCATCACAACCCCTGACCGGTCTTGAAGCGGAGTTGGTCGAGATAGAGGTCAAGTATGAGGGATATGTGGCTCGCCAGAAGACAGAGATCAACAAGCAATTGAATCACGAAACCACGCGCATCCCTGAAGGCCTGAACTATGCCGATGTGCGCGGCCTGAGCAAGGAGGTACAGCAAAAGCTCGCCGCCCACCGGCCGGAGACCATCGGCCAGGCGGGGCGAATCTCCGGTATGACGCCAGCAGCCATCTCACTGTTGCTGGTTCATCTGAAAAAGATCAACCAGCGAGCTGATGCAGCCTGAAGGCCACACATGAAACAAGAGCTTGCGGGTGTTTCACGTGAAACACTCCGGCATATGTTGGTTGATGCCCTGCCCGCTTTGGGGTTCGGCTACCCAGGTTTTGACGACCGGGGGGCTGGCTCGTACGCGCTTGAGGGCATCGTCCCGCTGTCTGAGCAGCAGATCGATGCTCTGCTCGACTATGTGGGCCTGCTGCTCAAGTGGAACAAAGTGTATAACCTGACTGCCGTGCGTAACCCGGTCGACATGCTGGGGTTGCACATACTCGATTGTCTGTCCGTGCAACCGGTGATGCGCCGCGTGCTCAACGAGAAGCGGGCAATGTGCTACAGCCCAGCCGATGAGACAAGGCCGCTGAGCCTTTTGGACGTTGGGGCTGGAGCGGGCTTGCCCGGTCTTGTGTTGGCCATTTTGAATCCGGATTGGTCCGTCACCTTGGTTGACGCGGTGCAGAAAAAAGTGGCATTCATGACACAAGCCATCGCTCAGTTAAAATTGCCGAATGCCAAGGCTGTTCATGGGCGTATCGAGCAGTTGCAACATACCGTTTTTGATGCGGCCATCTCGCGCGCGTTTTCTGATCTGGAACCATTCGTGACTCTGGCTCTGCCTCATCTATCGCCCCACGCGTGTCTGTTTGCCATGCAAGGCAAGGCTGATGACAGATTGTTGCCGCCCTTCCAGCAAAAGATACTCCACCGCCTCAGCGTACCCGGTCTGGACGCGCAGAGGCATCTGCTGATACTCGACCACCGGAAAGACTGAAGCATTCAATATGGCCAAGATATTCTGTATTGCCAACCAGAAAGGCGGAGTGGGTAAGACCACCACCGCAGTAAACCTCGCTGCCGGCCTGGCTGAGCGCGGACAACGCGTGTTGCTCATCGATCTGGACCCGCAAGGTAATGCGACCATGGGATCGGGGGTGGACAAGCGGGCGCTCGAGTTGTCCGTTTACGACGTCTTGATTGATCAAGCGACGATTGAAGCTGCTGTCGCCCGGGGTAATGGCGTAGGTTTTGATGTGCTCCCCACGAATCGCGACCTCGCGGGTGCGGAAGTTGAAATGGTGGATTTCGAGGGTCGCGAAACACGCCTGAAGCAGGCACTGGTTGCAGTGGATGAGCGCTATGATTTTGTCCTGATCGATTGTCCGCCGTCGCTGTCCATGCTGACGCTCAATGGTCTGTGCAGTGCGCATGGTGTCATCATTCCGATGCAGTGCGAATACTATGCGCTGGAAGGACTCAGCGATCTGGTCAATACCATCAAGCAGGTGTCGGTCAATTTCAACCCTTCACTGTCCATCATTGGATTGCTGCGCGTCATGTTTGATCCCCGGATCACGCTGGCTACGCAGGTGTCGGAGCAGCTTGAGCGTCATTTTGGCAACAAGGTGTTTCGCACGGTCATACCGCGCAATGTGCGTCTGGCTGAGGCACCCAGCCATGGTTTGCCCGGCGTTGTGTACGACAGGTCCAGCCGGGGTGCACAGGCCTATCTGAGTTTTGCAGATGAAATGATTGAACGGGTAGCGTGAGACGATGAATGCACTGAAAAAAGGAAAAGCGCTGGGCAAGGGACTCGAAGCGCTGTTGGGGCCGACCGTCAAAGATGTCGATCAGCCTCTGGGCGAGATGGTTCAGGATATGGATGTCGGTCTCCTGCAGGCCGGCAAGTATCAGCCGCGTACGCGCATGGACGAGTCTTCGCTGGCTGAGTTGGCTGAGTCCATCCGCAGCCAGGGTGTCATGCAACCGGTGCTTGTGCGCGCCGTCGGGGGCGGACGCTATGAGATTGTGGCTGGCGAACGGAGGTTTCGCGCATCGCAACTGGCGGGGCTTAAAACCGTTCCGGTCATCGTCCGCAAGATAGCGGACGAAAACGCTTTGGTGATGGCCCTGATCGAAAACATACAGCGCGAGAACCTCAATCCACTGGAAGAAGCGCAGGGCCTGTCACGACTCATCAAGGAGTTTCGCCTGACCCATGAGCAGGCTGCCTCTGCGGTCGGCAAGTCGCGCAGCACGGCTACCAACCTGCTCCGCCTGTTGACGTTGGCCGCCCCCGTGCAGACCATGCTGTTGGCTGGTGATCTGGAAATGGGTCATGCCAGGGCGCTGTTGGCACTGGCTGCCGGGGAGCAGGTCGCCGCTGCGCATGAAGTTGTGAACCGGCGCTTGAGCGTTCGTGAAACCGAGCGCATGGTAGCTCAGCGAATGAGCCAGACAGACCGCGGCAAGAAGTCAGGTGGTCGACCTGTGAATGCGGATGTGCAGCGTCTGCAGGAAAGATTGTCTGATTGGCTGGCAGCGCCGGTGCGTGTGCAAAGCAATCCAAAGGGTGCAGGTACCTTGACCATTGCGTTCGGATCTCTGGATGAACTTGATTCCATATTGTCACGCTGCAATGCGCCGAAGGAAGATGAGTGAGGGTTGCAACGAGTTGGCCGCAGATGCTGTGAATTTGTGTAAAAACATCAGTGGGCCTTCGCAATCTTCGAGTGTCAATTCCAATCTGGATGCGGCCTTCAGGGCGTCGGAATGCACGGACAAACGTTCAAGTCTTATATAAGAGTTTGACGCGAGATGCCTGCAGCCGCTATAATCCGGCGGTTTGCCAGAAATGTGACGCAGTAACTGCATGTGGAAAATAGTGGCATTGCAGTGGGTTGTCGGGCTGGGTTTGAGTGCCGGTTTGCTGACGCTTTCACCTGTACACGCGTTGTCCGCCCTGTGGGGTTCAATCGCGGTTGCCTTGCCAAGTTCCTTGTTTGCCCTGCGTCTGTCGTTGAAGTCCGGACCGGGTTCGCCCGCGGATGTTGCCGTATTTCTGGTAGGTGAGATTTTCAAGATTGTGGCCACGGTGCTGTTGCTGGCGCTCGTTGCGAAATGGTTCACCCAGCTGGTCTGGTGGGCGTTACTTCTCGCTGTGGTCCTTACGATCAAAAGCTATTTTCTGATTTTCCTGGTGAAATAAACCATGTCGACAGCCGCAGAAACCGGAGCCGGACCAACAGCGTCCAGTTACATTCAGCACCACCTGACTCATTTTCAGTCTACACACCAGCACAGCATCGTCGACTTCTCGGTCGTCAACTACGATACCCTTTTCTACTCCCTGTTGGCCGGTATTGGTGCCATTCTGTTTCTGCGCGCTGCTGCTGCCCGCGCAACATCGGGTGTGCCTGGCCGCTTTCAGGCGCTGGTCGAGATGTTGGTCGAGATGGTCGAAGAGCAATCCAAAGCCATCGTTCATGGTAACCGTACTTTCATCGCCCCTCTGGCGCTGACCGTGTTCATGTGGGTTGTCTTCATGAACGCACTGGATCTGTTGCCGGTCGACCTGCTTCCCCGCATCTGGGAACACATCGCACCGAACTTCGGCATTGACCCCGAGCATGCTTACATGCGAGTGGTCCCGTCTGCAGACCTTAACGGTACGTTGGGCATGTCCTGCGGTGTTTTGATCCTCATGCTGTACTACAACGTCAAGATCAAGGGCATCGGTGGTTTCGTGCACGAACTGTTCTGTGCGCCTTTCGGGTCCAACCCGCTCTTGTGGCTCCCCAACTTCCTGCTCAACCTTATCGAGTTTGCTGCCAAGACTGTGTCGCTGGGTATGCGACTGTTCGGCAACATGTACGCCGGTGAACTGGTGTTCATGTTGATCGCTTTGTTAGGCTCTGCCGCAGCGTTCTCGGGCGGCGGTGTGCTCGCTTTCCTAGGCCACGTGGTGGCCGGCTCCATCTGGGCCATCTTCCACATCCTGATTGTTCTGTTGCAGGCCTTCATTTTCATGATGCTGACACTGATCTATATCGGTCAGGCGCATCAGGGGCACTGATACAGGGGTTTTGCGGGGCGGGGCATCCCCTTAAAAGCCCCCTGTCGTTTTCAATTTTTTCAATTTTGGACTTTCACAAACTAAAGGAGTTTTCATGACTAACGTTGCTCTCGTTGCTCTGGCTTGCGGCCTGATCATTGGTCTGGGTGCTATCGGTGCCTGTATCGGTATCGCCATCATGGGCGGCAAGTACCTCGAAGCGTCTGCACGTCAGCCTGAACTGATGAACGAACTGCAAACCAAGATGTTCGTGTTGGCCGGTCTGATCGACGCTGCGTTCCTGATCGGTGTCGGTATCGCCATGATGTTTGCATTTGCAAACCCCTTTGCCGGCTGATTTACAGAATCTTCCTTCGTTTGACTTGCGCGCAGACCGTTCAGGCTGTGCGTCTTGAAAGGAAAACACCGTGAATCTGAACGCAACGCTGTTTGCACAGCTTGTCGTGTTCTTCATTCTCGCGTGGTTTACGATGAAGTTCGTATGGCCACCGATGATGCAAGCGCTCGACGAGCGTGCCAAGAAAATCGCTGACGGTCTGGCTGCAGCAGAGCGCGGAAAGGCGGCTTTAGCCGACGCAAGCGCCCGTGCAGAGCAAGAGTTGGCCAAGTCGCGAACCGAAACCCAGCAGCGTCTGGGCGAGGCCGAAAAGCGCGCCACCCAGATCATTGAGGAAGCCAAGCAACAGGCTGAGGCTGAGCGCAAGCGCATTCTCGCGCAGGCGCAGGCAGAAGCCGAACAGGAAGCACAGCGTGCCCGCGAGCAGCTGCGCAGCCAAGTGGCAGACCTCGTGGTCAAGGGAGCCGAGCAGATTCTCCGCAAGGAAATCAACGCTCAGGCGCACGCCGACTTGCTCGGTCAACTCAAGGCACAGCTTTGAGCGGCGGACACTGACAAGGACTTCACACCATGGTTGAACTTGCCACCACCGCACGCCCGTATGCAGAAGCCGCATTTGATGTGGCGCTGAAATCGGGCATGGACCAGTGGTCCGAGTGGCTCAAAGCGTGGGCAGCCGTTGCCGGGCATCCCGATATTGGCCTTCTGGTCAATGATCCCAAGTTGCCTGACAGCGTGGTGCTCGACAGTTTTGTCTCGCTGACCAAGACGCCTGATGTTGCAGAGGCGCGCAACTTTTTGCGCACGCTGACTGAAAACGGGCGTCTGCTGGCACTGCCTGAAATCGAACGTCAGTTCAATGAACTGCGCAATGCTCACGAAGGTGTTGCAGATGCGCAGATCGAATCGGCTTTCCCGATGGATGATGCCGCTGTCGAACAGTTGCTTCCCGCGCTTGAAAAGCGTTTTGCGCGCAAGCTGAAAGCCACCGTGTCCGTCAATGCGGACTTAATTGGTGGCGTTCGCGTGACGGTAGGCGACCAGTGTCTGGATACATCGGTGCGCGGCCGTCTGGAACAGATGAAATCAGCCATTGTTGCCTGATCCTCGGGCCTGAAAAAATTTGGAGAAAGTAAATGCAGATCAATCCCTCCGAGATCAGTGAACTGATCAAGAGCCGGATCGAAGGCCTGGGATCCTCAGCCAACGTCCGCACACAAGGCACGGTCATCTCCGTGAGCGACGGCATCTGCCGCGTACACGGCCTGTCCGACGTGATGCAGGGCGAAATGCTGGAATTCCCCGGCAACACCATTGGCCTCGCACTCAACCTCGAGCGTGACTCCGTCGGTGCCGTTATTCTGGGTGAATATGAGCACATTTCCGAAGGCGATACCGTCAAGTGTACCGGCCGCATTCTGGAAGTGCCGATCGGCCCAGAGCTGATCGGTCGTGTGGTCAACGCACTGGGTGAGCCGATCGACGGCAAGGGTCCGATTGGCAACAAACAGACCGACGTGATTGAAAAAGTGGCGCCGGGCGTGATTTGGCGTAAATCGGTGTCCCAGCCTGTGCAAACAGGTCTTAAGGCGATTGACGCCATGGTGCCGGT
>SXZD01000179.1 GCA_005788065.1 Burkholderiales bacterium | reverse complement strand
TGCGTCCGGACGTCTATCACCTCGATTCCAACAGTCCGGTGGCACTCGTTTACGCAGACCAGTTTCTCATGCAGCCTCGTGACATTGTGTACGTCGACCCGGTTCGCTTGGTGCGCGTCAATCGCCTCTTGAACACTATCCTGCCGTCCCTGCAGGTGTTGCCGACCTTGCGCGCCAACCTGCGTTCGCTGCGGGGGGACTGACATGAACCAGGTAACAGACAACTCATTCCAGCCCGCTTCTGCCTACGGCAACGGTGGCGATTTGGCCACTCGTGGCAGCATGCAGCAACAGGAGCTTGGACGTTCGGGCGCGCCCGTGCGGCAGGGCGACGACGAAATCAACCTCACCGACCTGTGGTACAACCTGCTGGACTTCAAGTGGCTGGCGCTGGCTATTACGGTGGCTGTAACGGCCATTGGCGTAATCAACGCTGTCACCTCTGCGCCGGTCTACAAGGCTGACGCCATGTTGCAGGTGGAAACCAAAAAAGGCGGGGGGCTTGCGGGTCTCGAACAGCTCAACGACGTGCTGGGGCAATCGGCCAGCAGCGCATTGGGCGAGCTTGAAATCATCAAGTCGCGCACAGTGATGGACCAGGTGGTGATGCGCATGAAGCTGGAAGATGTCATGCGGCCAAGGTACTTCCCGGTAATTGGCGGGTGGATGGCGCGCCGCAACGACGACAGCCGCGAGCCTGCAGGGGCGTTTCTGGGCATGTCGTCTTATGCCTGGGGTGGAGAGCGATACGCGCTTGAACGCTTTGTGGTGCCGGAGGCGTTTTACGACCTGCCGTTTACATTGGTGAAGGGCGAAGGCGCTGCTTACAGCCTGTATGACCCGCGCGACACGCTGCTGGCTCAGGGCGTGGTGGGGCAGACGCTCAAGTGGCAGTTTGCAGACGGCACGCCCGGCGAACTGTTGCTGTCGGACTTGCAGGCCCGGCCGGGTACACGTTTTACGCTGAGCAAAAAGCATCCGCTGTCGCTGTACAACACGCTGGTGGCAGACCTTACTGCCGCTGAGGTGGGCAAGAACAGCAACATCATCCGTGTGACTTACGAAAACACAAGTGCCCAGTTTGCGACCCAGTTTCTCAACGAGCTTGTGAAGGCCTATGTTGGCTTGAACGTAAATCGCCGTGGCCTGGAAGCCGAGCAGCAACTGCGTTTTCTGGATGATCAGTTGCCCGATGTGAAAGAGCAGTTGCGACAGTCCGAAGAAAAGCTCAATGGGTATGTGACCTCACGCGGAACGGTAGATCCGTCGGCCGAAGGCGGGCGTCTGCTCACAGCCAATGTTGAATTGGAAAAAAAGCGGATTGAACTGCAATTGCAGCGCAAGCAGTTGCTGCAGAAATATGAGCCAAAGCACCCGGCCGTGCAGTCAGTGGATGACCAATTGTCGCGGTTGAACGAAGAGTCGGGTGCTGTTGCGGCAGAAACCCGCAAGTTGCCGGGTACGCAGCAGGAGTTTGTGCGTCTGAAACGCGACGTGCTGGTGAATCAGGAAATCTACACCAGTCTGTTGAACCGCTCGCAGCAATTGAAAGTGGCCAAAGCCGGCACGGTGGGTAACGTGGCGGTGGTGGACTATGCCAAAAAGCCCAAATTCCCCGTCCGCCCCAAGCGAGGGCAGATTGTGGGCTTGGCGCTTTTGGCCGGTGCGTTTTTGGGGGTGTTGGCTGCACAGGTAATGGCATTCATGCGCTCAGCCATCCGCGACCCCAGCAAACTGGAACAATCTACCGGCTTGTCGGTGTTCTCCATTGTGCCGCTGTCGCGCGCGCAGTCTGAGGCCGAGAAAACACTCAAGCACCGAACGGACAAAGTGGGCTTGCTGGCGGTTACCGTGCCCAGCGACGCGTCCATTGAAGCGCTGCGCAGTTTCCGCACGGGCTTGCAGTTTGCCACCATTGATACGCCCAACCGCCGGGTGCTGATTACCGGCCCGGTGCCCGAAATCGGCAAGTCTTTCGTGTCGGCCAACTTCGCAGCGATCATGGCTCAGGCGGGCAAGCGGGTGGTGCTGGTGGACGCTGATATGCGCAAGGGCACCATGATGCGCTATTTTGCAGAAGAAAAAGCCGGTGGAGAAAAGCCCAAGGGCTTGAGTGACGTCATTGCCGGTGAAGTGGCGCTGGACGCTGCGCTCATCAAGTCCGAAGTTGAGGGGTTAGACGTGCTCTTGTCTGGCACGGTTCCGCCCAACCCCTCGGAGTTGCTGCTCAACCCGCGTTTTGTGCAACTGCTTGAAACGTTGGATGGCCGCTACGACTATGTGATTATCGACAGTCCGCCGGTGCTGCTGGTGGGCGACGCGTCCGTGGTGGCGCAGCATTGCTCGGCTGTGTTTGTAGTGACGCGCTATGGTGCGACCAACGTCCGTCAGGTGGCTGATACGCAGAAGCGTCTGGGGCAGGTGGGTGTGCGCATCAACGGTCTCATCTTCAACGGTTTCATGGCCAACCGCGGTGCCTACTATTACGGTTACAAGTACGGCTACGGCAAATACAAAGACCAGTACGGCGCCTATGGTACGTATGGCAGTTTGCCCAAGCCGGCAGCCAAAGGCGGGCGCTGATGGCCGTGTTGACGGTGGTTTGTACGGCCAATATTTGTCGCAGCCCCATGGGGCAGGTGGTTTTGCAGGAAAAGGCCACTGCGGCCGGTCTGAAAGTTGAAGTGCGGTCTGCCGGTGTGCAGGCGCTGGTGGGCAAAAGCCCTGACAGCGAGGCGCTGGGTGCCCTGCGGCGGGCGGGTTATGCGGAGCCGGCTGGCAAACGGGCAGAACAGTTGCTGGTGCCGCAGGCCAGTAGCAGCCAGCTCATTCTGGTGATGGAAAACCGCCACAAGCAGTGGGTGATGCAGAACTTTCCGGCGCATTCCGGGAAAGTGTGGCTGATGGCGCATTGGTTGGGGCAGAAAGATGTTGACGACCCGATAGGGCAGTCGGCTGACCGGTTTGATGCGTGTCTGCGGGAAATTGAGCAGTGCGTGGATTTGTGGGTTCCGAAGTTGCGGGTGTTGTTGTAGGCGGCAGGTGCTGGTGTTAAGTGTTTGTCTCAATAAAAATTTACAATTTTATTGACTCCGGATGGCCGCTTCAGTAGTATCACACGCGTACAAACACATATTTTTGAATGGATTACCCATGAACAAGCTGCTCGCGTCCCTGTTGTCGCTCGTCATTTCAACCTCCGCTTTCGCACAGGCCGCCTCCGGCTCCGCTACACCGGTTGGCGCGTCGGGCTCTGCTGCGTCTTCCGCAGGTGCTGTGTCTGGTGCAAGCGGTGCAACGGCGACGGGAGCTGCAGCAGGTGGTGCAACCGGTGCGGCTGCCGGTGCAGCAGCCGCGGGCGCCGCAGCCGCTGCGACAGCAGCACCGCTGGCAGCAGCCGCTGCAGCAGTGGGCGGCATTACGGCCGGTACCATTGGTCTGGCCGCTGCGGTGGTAGGTGCCGCGGCAGCAGCCGGCGGTGGTGGTGGCGGCGGCGGTGCAGCCGGCACGGTAACCGGATCGACTGGAACAGTTGCCGGCACAGGTACAGTTGTAGCAGGTGGCGGTAGCAACTGAGCTTCCGGCTTGCCGACGTTCCAAACCCCGCTACGGCGGGGTTTGTCATTTTTGGGCGTTAGAATTAGAACAATTGCAAGCTCGGGAGAGGGCATGGTCACAGGGCGTAGGGGCATGGCAGACCGAGGTGGGTCAATACCCGTCATTTATCGCGCGGGTCGCGCAGCAGGCGCGGTGGTCGCCGCAGTTGTCATGCTGGCAGCGTGCACAGGCCCCAACGAAGTGGCACTCGAAATGCTGCTTGAACAATTCCGTCCGCCGGCGGCATTCAGCGGTGGGGGACTGGACCCCCGCTACGAATATATCCGCATCACCTCCAACGGCAGGCCGGCTTTCATGGTGAAGGGCATGAGCAGTGGTCTGTCCAGGCAGTCTGTCGCGCCCGATTCGGTCTGGTACTCCGCAGACCGCGAGGTCATGTTCTTGCGGTCCGGGCGCATCGTTCGCACCTTGGGCACACCGGTAGAGTTGCACCGTGTAGATACCCGGTTTCCGGACTGGACGCAGATTGCCGAGGGTCAATCCGTATCGTATGCGCGGCAGCGCGATTTTGCGCGCCCGGGTCGCTACGGGGTCACCGAGCAGGTGGAGGTACGCCGTTTGTCCGCATCTGCCAAACCGGTCAAGCCGGCACAGTGGCTGGGCAACCCCGCACTGCCGTCGCCCGACTCACTCATCTGGTTTGAAGAGCGTGTCGTCCAGTCTGGCCCGGTGGATGCCGGGCAGACACAGTTGCCGGTTTCACGTTTTGCCGTGCTCATGCCAGCTCAGGTATCTGCTCCGGTACCTGCTCCCGTATCTGCCTCCAGCCCGGTGCAAGCGAGCCCCCTGCCGATGGTCATTTATTCCGAGCAGTGTCTGGCCGAAAACCTTTGCCTTACTGTGCAGGCCTGGCCTGTCCAAGTTGCCCAAAATGCGAAACCCTGACAATAAAAAAATCAATGTATGCCCTCTCAGCGCTGTCGCTCATCCGTCAGATCCATCAAGCCGCTCATGCGGTGATGTGACCCCAGACAGGTCGCCAAACCGGGTTCGTCCCCGTCTGTCATTGCTGTGCCTGGCCTTGGTGCAGGCTGCGGCGCTGCCGGCGTTTGCCCAGACGCCGCACTCACAGGCCACGGCGCTGGCGATTCCCGCTCAGTCCCCATCGGCAAGCGTCAGTCGTGCGGATATTGCCTTCACCCCCGGGCAGCGGTTGAGCGCAGCATTGCTGGAGGCCACACTGCCCCCGGCGCTGACGAATGTTTATGAGCCGGCCACGTTCTTGTTTTCACCTGGTGAAACCGGCATGCAGCAGGCTTTTCAGAAGGCACTTCTGGCTGACTTGCAGAAAGCCTACGGCAGCAACCATCCCCTGCATCAATTCATACGCCGTCAGGGGGTGTCGGGGCGTGTCGTCCTGCCCGTGCCGTTTGCCGAGCAGATGGCTGTTACGCCCAAGGCTGACCCGGTGTTGCAGGCCGGTCAAAAAATCAGTGTGTATGCCCGTCCTTCCAGCATCATGGTGATCAACGGGCGGGGCGCACTGTGTCGCATGCCGTATGCCGCCGGACGCGAAAGTGCCGATTACATCGCGGCCTGCATTCCCGGTCCTTCGTCGCGTGACGCGCAGATTTACGTCGTGCAACCGGACGGTCGGGTACAGTCATTTGCGGTGGGCACATGGCGCCGGTCTCAGCAGGCTTTGCCGATGCCAGGCGCATGGATCTATGTAGACGATGCGCCCGGGCTGGGAAAGCGCCTGCCCGACGATTTTGCGCAGCGTTTTACGCGGTTTCTGGCATGGCAGGGTGTTGAGATGGCATCGTCGGGTATCGATGACCTGCGCCGCAGCGGCGCGGTCAGTTTGCCAGCCTTGCCCATGGCCAGTCAGCAGAGCTTGCCGGGTTCCCCCGGCGTGTATGAGTCGCGCGACCTGCCGGTGACCAGCAACGATCTGGGCATGAGTGGACTGATGCAGTTGCCGTCTGCCCGCATGCGACCGGAGGGCAATTTTACGTATACACAGACTCGCGTGCTGCCCTATGACCGCTACAACGTCATATTCCAGCCCTTCGAGTGGCTGCAGGCCGGGTTCAGGTATGTCGACCCCAATTCGCGCAATAGTGTGCAGGTGTCTCTGGACAAGAACATCGATCTGAAGGCGCGCCTCTGGCAAGAAACCGCCTGGCGGCCCGAAGTGGCTGTGGGTATTCAGGACTTGGGTGGTACCGGTCTGTTTGGCGGCGAGTATGTGGTGGGCAACAAGCGTTACGGGGACTTTGACTTCACCTTGGGTTTGGGGTGGGGCTATCTCGGAAGACGCGGTTCGCTGTCGAACCCTGCGGGTATTTTCATCGACCAGTTCAAGACGCGACCCAAAGCCTTTGAGGCCGGAGACCAAGGCGGCACTTTCAGCCTGAACACGTTTTTCAGGGGGCGGATGGAACCCTTTGCCGGTGTTCAATATCACACGCCGATCGATCGACTGATCTTGAAAATGGAGCTGGATCCAAACGATTACCAGTCTGAACTGGGCGGGCGACGCTTTGATGTGAAATCGCCCGTCAACGTAGGCGCTGTTTGGCGTTACAACCGCTTCGTTGACCTGATGGCCGGTATCGAGCGCGGCAATCAACTGCAGTTGGGTATTGCAGTGAACGTCGACCTGTTGGCACCTCAGTTGCCCAAGGTGCGCGACGCTGCGTTCCCTCCTGTAGCGCGCAAAGAGATGCGTCCGCTGTCCGAGCCGCAGCCTGCAACCGACTGGCAACGTGTGGCTGATCGCATCGCTGCCCAAACCGAGTGGCGCGTCGGTCAGATTGAAACGCAGGGCAGTTCGCTGGTGGTGCGGGTCGATGAGCATTCAGGCTACTACTATGGTCCCAAAATCGAGCGCGCGGCTGCTGTGCTCAATGAGGAAGCAGACCCGCAGATAGAGGACTTCACGCTGGTGTACAACACGCGCGGGATAGGGGTCAATGCGCAACGCATAGACCGCAGCGCATTTGTGCGCGAGCAGACCGAACTGGTGCCACCGGGAGAGGCTCGTACGGTGGTGACGTCGGTGGATCCGGCGACTGTGCCGTCCGCCGATGCTGTGGATTTTCGGCAGTCGCTGCCCCTTTACTCTGCCACATTGTCGCCCTACTACAATCAAACGCTGGGTGGTGTGCAGGGTTTGCTCTTTTTTCAGGCGGGCCTGAATGCAGACCTTCGTCTGAACATCACGGAGAAGACCTGGATCAACTCTGCCTTGCGTCTGCGCATGCTGGACAATTATGAAAACTACGAAGAGTCGCCCAGCCCCAGCACCTTGCCCAGAACGCGAACTTTCCTGAAAGAGTTCAATACCACCAGTCGGTTCAATATCCCGGTGCTGCAGGCCAATCACATGGAGCGCGTGTCAGAGAACGGCTATGCCATGGTGTATGGCGGCATGCTGGAATATGCGTTTGGTGGGGTGGGTGCAGAGTACCTGTACCAACCGCATCAGGGCCGTGTGGCGGTGGGGGTTGATGCAAACTCGGTCCGCTTGCGCGACTTCGATCAGAAGTTTGACTTCCGCGATTATTCTGTCAACACCGGGCACGTGACGGTCTATTGGGATACCGGCGTGCAAGACCTTCTGGTGGTGGGCAAGGCGGGGCAGTACATCGGTGGCGACAGGGGCGTGACACTCAGTGTGCAACGCGTGTTCGGCAACGGTGTGACCATGGGTGCATTTGCAACCAAGACCAATGTGTCAGCCAAGGATTTTGGTGAAGGTTCTTTCGACAAGGGTATCTTTGTTCAGGTGCCGTTCGATTATCTGTTGCCCAAGTCCACTGCGGGTGTGGTCAATTTTGCATGGTCTCCTCTGACACGAGACGGCGGCGTCATCCTGCAGCGCTCCCAGTCCCTGTACAACCTGAATGCGGTACGCAATCGCAGGGCTTTGTATGTCGAACCCGTAAGACAGTGATCCTCGCCATGCCGCTGTCTGCGGCATGCCTTATCTCCTCCCGAGCAGTAATCTTCTTACGACACTATGCGGATTGTGCGCACCGCATAGTGTCGCTACAGTTCTCCCCCATAAGAAGGGCATATGTGCTATGTCACGCGGTGGCCCGCCGCAACGGACTTTTTTCCGTTTGACGATTGATTTACCCGATTGAAGTTTGATGGCGCGGCGTGGCCTTTGTCCTGTCGCTGCTTGAGCATCTATATCGCCAGTCCTTGCGCTCTGGCTTATCGCGTTTATTGAAAGTGCGTCACCATGCATTTGATCAGGACCCTCGTCTTGCCGTGCCTGCTGCTCCAGCCCATGCTGGTCGTCGCGCAACCTTCCGATCCTGCACCCGGACCCCCGGCCACTCAAACCGCTGCGACTGCTGCCGACCCTCGTGATGAGACACTGACACTTGATCGCGTGATGGATCAGGTCGTGGTCGCACATCCATCGGTGATGGCGGCCCGCATTCGTGCATTTGCATCCGGGCTGGGCAAGCAGGCGGCTGAATATGGACTGTATCCGTCCGTGCAGTCGGACATGGCCCGCGGCGGTGGCGGTGCGCAAAACAGTCTTCTGCGGTTGACGCAGCCGGTATACAGTTTTGGGCGTTTGAGCAGTGCGATTGATGCAGCAGGGGCACGCGAGCAGGTTGCGCTGTTCCAGATTGGCGAAGCGATCGTGCAGGTACAGGTGTCATTGATCGAAATTATGGAGCCACTTGGTGATCGAATTTATCGAGCCACTTTTTGATCGGCAACTACCCCCTGCCGGGCGTCAATAATCACTCTTTTAGTACCCCATGCGCAACCTCCATTTTCTGCTGCGCCCCAACTGACCGCTCCTTGAATCTATGACCAACGGCAAGACCGACCGGGTCAAGGGCGGGCATCGCCCGGCGTAGCGCACCCTTGATGCGGGCTGGTCTGCCAAGACGCTCGTGGCTTGGGGCGGGTCAAGCATCAGCGAGACCTGCCCCCGAGCCCGTCCGGCG
>SXZD01000178.1 GCA_005788065.1 Burkholderiales bacterium | reverse complement strand
TTCGCCCAGCATTTTTGCCTTACTAAATGCGCTGCAAATGGAAATTCAGAAAATTGCAGCGCTGTTGATCGGCAACCGCAGCAGAAATGCGGCGTTGCTTGCTGGGTGAAACTTTAAAACCGGATTATTCCGGACGGACTATGTATATGCAGATCCTACCTTCGTAGGTGCGCCGGTGGGCAGGCAGCAGCGCGAGTATCGCGGTGTCAATCCGATTGCAGTCATCGAGATGTGAGGGAGTTTGCGCTTGCAAACTCGGCGTACGGAATACATGTGCAAAGTTTATTTATAACGTTGAATCGACACTCAACACAGACTCAATCAAAAAACCCGCGCTTGTATTGTGCGCGCACATAGTCACCCAGACGGATCTGATCCTGCTTTGAAGATTCACCGGCCTGCACCCATGCGAAATTGTCTCCCACTTCGCCAATGACTTCGCCAGGCGTGAGCATCACTTCTTCAAACTCGACCTGTCGTGTGAGGCGGTTTTCTTTTTTGCGCAGGGTGTAGAAAACAACGCGGTCTTCCGTCTTGATGCCCTGGCTGCGACCCAGCATGATCTTGAAAATGACGCGTCCTTCCTTGATGCGCTTTTCTGCCACATAGCCTTTGGACGCAAAAAAATTCTTCAGGTCAAAGCGGCTGTCGTACACCGCATCTTCAACTGCCGCGCGTGCTACGCCGGCCAACACGGATGGATCGTTGTAGCAATAACCGCTGGTGGAGGTGGATGCATTGCCCCGCAGGTTCAAGGTATTGACCAGTTTGAGGCTGGGCAGTTCATAGATCCGGAGACCACCGGATGCGGATCCTGAAAATGTGCACGACGGCGGTGTCTGGCGGCATTTGCCATTTTTGTCGCAATATTCGGACGGTGGCGTGTAACGGGAGGTTGCACCGATATCCGACATGAAACCGCGGATGGCGAAGTTGGCCACTTCGGGCCCGGAGTAGGGTTTCTGGCTGTCGCCACGTACCTCGGCTAAGGTGATTTCTTCGCGCAGCCGGTTAGCCAGTCCCCGGTCCACAATTTCAACACCGCCTTCTGCCAGCACTTCCTGCAGTTTGCGCAACTTCAACGCACCGGCATCCGACATGCGGCTGCGCACGGCCTGATCGTCCATCTCCAGCAAAATGACGCGGGTGCGGGTTGACTGTACCTGCGATGGCGACGGCATGACATCTGCTTCTGCCATCGGTACTTCGCGGAAGGAGCTGAAGTCGATGGGCGCTGTTGCGCAGGCGGATAAGGTCACAGTGAGGGCCGGTATCCACAGGCGAAGTAAATCGTTTATTGTGCGTGGGCGCAGTAGACGGCGTACAAATGTCAGCATCAGAACCTCTGCATGCAGTGGGGTACGGATGCGTACCCGTTTGTTACGGTGTGTTGAATTTTGATGAGTATCGGCATCGCTGCTTCGCGTCCTTTACTGCTGTGCCAGACCCAGCGCAACCGGCAGGCTGTTGGCACGCAGCGCCAGACCCAGTCGGCGGATGGCATCCTGTCTGGCACGTCGTGCTGATTCCAGTGCGATGCCATTGGCTACATGTGAGCGGGCTGCCACTGTCTCGCCGCGTTCATTGAGCCACTGCAGAGATACGTCCATACGGCAGTTCCATGCATCAAACAATTGCTCACTGCGCGTTAGCACCGTGATGCGCATCACCGGCGATTTTTCTGCCGACGCTATCCGGAAACCTTCGCTGGTCAATGCCTCGGACAGCATGGCGGCCACATCGGTGTCGACCGCTTCGTGCTGTAGACGAACGGACAGTCGCGACGCTGCGGTATGCGCCTGTCGACGGGTTTCTTCGAGACGGTTTGTGATGGCCGCATCGGATGCGCTGCCGTCTGCCACGCGCAGCAATTGCGCAAACGCCAAGGCCCGTTCGATGTCGGGCAGCTGTGCTTGCAGGGTGCGGTACTGGGTCAGGGCATCCATCGTGTCCAGTCCGTCCAGACTCTGTTGAACACGTTGACGCTGTTGTTCCAAGCGGTTTCGTGTTTCTCGCACAAATGTACGCCGGTCAACACGCACCAGCACATGAACACCATTGTTGGATGGTGCCCTCTGCTGAAGGCTCACACCGGTGAATTCAGTTTCGCGCACCACTTCCTGCAGACGGCTCTGGCTGGACCGGATGACCGATTGTTGTACGGACGGGGATGTGCCAGAAGAAGACTGCAGCACGGACAAGGAGTTGTCCACCGTCGAGGAGATGCTGACGCGAAGTCGCGCAGCAATTTGCCGCAGGGCTGCGCGCGTGGCCGAATCGATGTCCACTCCCTCGCCCACGCCCCAGAACTCGGTTGCTGTGTCGGATGGTGGGTTGAGTACCCATTCAGGCGCTGCGCGTTGGGTGGGCAGAGCAGAGCATGCGGTCAGCAGCATTGTGAGCGCCAAGGCGCAAATGCGGCGCATCAGGGTTTGGGTGCTTGACCCGCAGCGATTGCAGCGGCCAGTTCATCCTGCGCCTGTTTGGCTTTGAACTGCTGCCACAGGGCGCGGTCGTTGTTCATGCTGGTCTTGATGGCATCTTCGGTTTTGCGGGCTGCCAGTTTGGGGTCAAACCCCACCAGAACGTACATCGCTCCATTGGGGCTGACCGCCGAGCGGAAGACCTTGGAACCTTCCAGTACCTGGTCGGTGATGACCTTGGAGACAGAGGTGTTCACCTTGTCGACGGTTTCTGCGGAGCCTGCACCCGTGGCCTCCGCATATTGCTTGATCATGTTGGTCACATGCACGCGCATCTGCTGTGCCAAAACCACCCGGCCTGCAGCAGTGGCCTGGTCCTTTTGGAACTGAAGGCCTGCGGCGGTTTTTTCATAGATGCCGACTGCCGATACTTCCACTCCCTCGACGGGTTCATCACAGGTCCAGCCGGGCGCGGTCTGCGTGGTTCCCGGCCAGACGCAGGGTGCGGCGGCCTTGGTCTTGTCGGCGGCTGAGGGGCCTGCGCAGCCTGTCAGCAGGCTGAAGGAGGTGATCAAGGTGATGCCAAAGGCGTGAACGGGTCGAATGGTCATGTATGCACCCAACTACAAAGGGATGGTTAACGATGACACATCATAAACCAGTCGAAAGCCGGAACGAAGCTGGAATGGAGGTGGTTTTCGCTGCGTTTTTTCACATGAACGGCCTCTGTCAAACCCTTTTGCCCAGAATCATGTCGGCGGCCTTTTCTGCAATCATGGTGGCTGCCGCATTGGTATTGCCGCCCACAATCGTGGGCATGATGGAGCAGTCAACCACCCGAAGGCCTTCGATGCCGCGTACTTTCAGTTGCGGATCGACCACTGCCGTTTCATCAATGCCCATCTTGCAGGTGCCCACCGGGTGGTAGGCCGTTTCAGCCGTTTGACGAACCCAGTCTTCGAGTGCCGCATCAGATTGCACATGGGCGCCCGGCGCCATTTCGCTGTGGTTGAATCGGGCTAACGCGGCTTGCTGAACAATCCGCCGTACCGCGCGAACGCCCTTTGCCAGGCGGCTGATGTCGCGCTGTTGCGAACCATAGTTGGGGTCGATGACTGGCGCATCCTGCGGATTGGCGCTGTTGAGCGAGATGCGACCACGCGAGAGCGGGCGCAGGTCGTAGATCATCACCGAGTACGCATACGTTTTAAACAGCGGCCAGAGGTTCAGCGCATGGCGGGTAGCGGTAAGCGGCACCATGTGCAATTGCAGGTCTTCAATCGGTTCACTGGGGTCTGAACGCAGGAAGCCGCCCGCTTCGGCGAGGTTGCTGGTGAGTTCGCCGCGGCGCTGTAAGGCATAGCGCAGCAGACCGCCCAGCCAACGCAACCACGACAGCGGATGCAGCGAGATCGGCAAACGGTTGTTGGTGCGCATCACCAGAAATACGTCGAGATGGTCCTGCAGATTTGTGCCCACACCCGGCAGTTCGTGCGCAACGGCAATGCCGTGTTTCTGCAACTCTTCACGCGGGCCGATGCCCGAGAGCATCAACAACTGCGGCGAGTTGAAAGCGCCACCGCACAGCAGTACTTCGCGCTTTGCGCGGGCCTGTTTCATCTGCCCCTTGTGGTGATATTCCAAGCCGGTTGCGCGTTTGCCTTCCAACAGGATTTTGCAGGTCAGCGCATCTGTTACCACCGTGAGGTTGGGGCGTGAGCGGATGGGTGTCAGGTAGGCGCGGGCGTTGCTGCAGCGTTGGCCACCCTTGTGATATGCGCGATAAAGCCCCACGCCGCTTTGTGTGGCACCGTTGAAGTCATGGTTGTGCGGGTGACCCGCCTGAAGACCGGCTTGCACAAACGCATGGGAAAGCAGATTGCGGCTGCGTGGCATGGCAATGTTCAGGGGGCCGTTGTTGCCATGAAACTGGCTGATGGCCGGGCCTGCTTGGGTGGCCGTTTGGCTGTCGGTTTCATAGTGTTCAGAGCGCTTGAAATAGGGCAGTACGTCTTGGTAAGACCAGCCCTCGCAGCCTTGTGCAGCCCATGCATCAAAGTCGCTGGAATGGCCGCGGATGTAGACGCATGCGTTGATGGAGCTGGAGCCGCCCAGCGTTTT
>SXZD01000177.1 GCA_005788065.1 Burkholderiales bacterium | reverse complement strand
GCCCCCAGATCCAGGCAGATCACTTTTTCTGCCTCTGCCTGACGGGCAGACAACACGATCACGGGTACGTCCGATGTGGCGCGAAGGTTTTTGAGAAAGCCCTTTCCGTCACCGTCAGGCAAACCCAGATCCAGCACGATCAGGTCGGGGCGACGCGCAGACACGGCGGCATTGGCCTGCTCAACGGATGCACACAACTGCGTGCGGTAACCCGCCGCAGTCAGCGAAGCGGCAAGGAACCGGGCAATGGCATCATCATCCTCAATGATAAGGAGGTGGGACGACGGCCCTGCACCCGGACCAGCCGGTTTTGCATCTGCCGGTTCAGTCATGCCCTGTCACCTGCAGCGAAGCCTGATTCTCTCTGACAGTCGCCCACGACTGACCCGAGAGCAGCAATTGCACCCTTGCACCACCGCCCTTGCGATTGTCGGCACTGAGAGCGGCGCCATGCACACGGGCGATGGCCTGCACGATGCTCAGTCCAAGACCTGCACCGACATTGCTCTGGTCTTGCCGCAAGGGGCGCACTGCGTTTTCAATATCAAACTGGGCATCAAAACCCGGACCACGATCAAGCACCGAAAAAACCACCCGACTCTCATCCACATGCAGTTGCAACTGCACGGGCTCAAACGACGCATTCAGACGCAGGGCATTGTCCACCAGATTGACCAGCGCCTGCACGATCAAGGTTGCATTGGCCCGGATCAACACATCGGCGGGCTGCAGCGAGGCCTGCAACTTGCCCTGCTCCGTTGCTTGGGGGAAGCGGGCCAGGACCAGACCGAGCAGTTCTTCGGGCGACTCCCAATCTGTCACCAGATCGTCAGGACCGGATTGTTGCAGACGCAACAGTGACAAAATATTGTCAGTCGTATCAGCCAGATACCTCACCTGCCGGTGCAGGCCTTCGAGCAAATGCCGACGCTCGGTCAGGCTGAGTTGCTCTTCCTGTTCCAACAGCGTACTGCTAGCTCCCAGTATGCCGGTCAAAGGGGTGCGCATGTCATGCGAGATGGAGGCGAGAAACCGGTTTTGCAGGCGCTGACGCTCTGCCGACAACTCTGCATCATTGGCGCGCTGAAGCGATACGAGCCGGTCGTGACTTGCAGCCATCAAATCAACAAAACCCCGCAGGAAAGACAACATATCTGCAATGGGGCGATGCTGCGTGACTTCAACCACCAGGACAGACTGATCACCGGGCAACCTCGAAAACGGCACATACCAAAACGGAAATTCGGGCCAGTTATCCGTACCCGGACCCACGGGGCGGGCATTGCGCGCTGACCATCTGACAGCATCCATCACCGGGTGCCTGTCGGCGTCGTTCAAGACGGACTCTTTCAACAGCGATGTCACGCAGCCATATGTCGCATCCTGCGCGGGCCTGTAAACAAAAATGCTGGCATCCAGAAAACTCGACAGCAGTTGCGCAGCCTCGTGCAAGACGGCCTCCGGTTGCCGCTGCCGTGTCAGCACATCGGCGCTTTCGCGGGTAAAGTGGGCCAAGGCAGTCTGATCGCGAAGCCTGCGAAGCTGCCGTCCGCCCTGCATGACCAGCAGGGCCAGCAATCCAGCCTCCACGGTCAATACCGCCCATACGGACAACGTGAGGGATGCGCCTGACAGGCTGGCAGCCAGTGCGCTGGCAGTGAGGCTGACCAGCAGGACAATTGCGGCGACAAATCCACTGTTCACGACATTCAGCCTGTGTTCCGAAGTCCCGACGCAATGCCGTTGATGCTCAGGTGGATACCGCGAATCACCCGCTCATGCGCATCCCCGCCCCGATAACGCTTGAGCAGGCTCACCTGAACATGATTGAGCGGATTGATATACGCCACACGCTGCTCAATGGACGCAGCCAATCGAGGCTGCGTCTCCAGCAACCTGCCCTGCCTGCGAATGCGCAATACCGCATCTACGGTACGCCGGTACTCGTCATGGATGCGACCATAGACCAGCTCCCGCAACACCTCATCATGCACCATGTCGGCATATTGCCGGGCGATGTCCATGTCCGCCTTGGACAGCACCATCTCAAGGTTTGACAACACCGACGAAAAATATTGCCACCCCGTGGCCATTTCGCACAGACGCTGCTCACCAGCCTCACCATGCCGCTGCAGATATGCTGCGATGGCAGAACCCACACCGTACCAACCGGGCAGCATCGCCCGGCATTGTGCCCAACTGAACACCCACGGAATGGCGCGCAGGCTTTCGATGGAACGACCGGTTTTTCTGGAAGCGGGTCGACTGCCCAGATTGAGGCTGGCAATTTCGGAGATGACCGTGGACTCCCAGAAATAATCTTCAAAACCGGGCGTTTCATAGACCAGCGCACGGTAGGCTGCGCACGCATCTGCGGAGATTTCGTCCATCACGGGCAACCATGCGTCAATCTCACTGCCTGCGTTGACCGACAGGGCTGTGGCCTGCAGTGTGGCGGCGAGCAGCAACTCCAGATTGTGCGCCGCCATTTCCGGATGACCGTACTTGGTTGCAATCACCTCACCCTGCTCGGTCAGGCGCAGGCTGCCCTGCACGGCACCCGGGGGCTGCGCCAGAATGGCATCAAAGCTCGGACCACCACCACGTCCGACGGATCCGCCACGACCATGAAAGAAGCGCAACTTCACGCCATGTTGCGATGCCACTTCCAGCAAGCGCATCTCGGCCCGGTACAGTTCCCATGTTGAGGTCAGGAAGCCGCCATCCTTGTTGCTGTCAGAAT
>SXZD01000002.1 GCA_005788065.1 Burkholderiales bacterium | reverse complement strand
GATTTTCATCATCACAGCGCCACTGATGACCTCCGCCATCAAGATGGACTTGCCAACCGCAGCATCCAAGGCAGTGGAAACAAAGCCTGACACTGTCCAGCTATCCATTGATGCTAAAGGTGTTTTTTACTGGAATCAGACGACGGTGGACGTAGCCACCCTCAAGTCGAACATGCAGGAAGCGGCCAAAAAACAGCCTCAACCCGAAATCCATCTGCGTGCTGATAAACTCACGAAATATGCATCGGTTGCGCAGGCCCTGAGTCTGGCGCAACAGACGGGACTTACGAAAGTCGGGTTTGTCACCCTGCCCGATGCTGCTGCACCCTGAAAGCAAACACAAAAATGGCGCCTGCGGGTGACCATTTCCTGAAACCGGAGGAGTCCGAATGACCACACCCCTGCATGAGCAGCTTGATCAGTTGCAATCCAAGGTTGGCCTGCTGATTGGCAGCCTGATGGCAAGCCGTCAAAAAAATGCCGACCTGCGCAAGCGCATCGAATTGCTGGAACAGGAAAACCGCAACCTGCGCCGCAAGGTCGACAAGGGTCAGGAGCAGGTCAACCAGATGCTGCAGCAGTGGTTTCCGGAATTGAACGAAGAACAGGAGCAGCGCAATGGACACGCTTGACGTCAAGATCATGGGCCGCGACTTCCGTCTGGCCTGTACCGCCGAAGAAAAGCCCCAACTGCTACGGGCCATCAATGTGGTGGACACCCGTATGGAGTCCATCCGTGAGGGAGGCAAAGCCATGGGCATCGACCGCATCGCTGTGCTGGCTGCCCTGCAGATCGCGCACGACACCATCAAGGAGCAGGGCCAGGGATCGGGCTTGGACTCTGAGGTACTTGAGCGTAAGATACAAAGTATATCCAGTGCGATCGACGATGCGCTGCGCGAAGATGCCGGCTCCGTTAACGATTCACTGTTCTGAACATTCAAGTTTCCCTGCGGTGCACGCCAAAGCCAGCATCTCGTGAACCTTCTCTGAAATCGGCAACTGTTACTTTCAGCCGGTGTGAGCGCCCCTCTGACGGGCGAACCTGAAGGCTGGAACACGGTGGCCACCTGAACCGTACGGTTCAGGGATCGGCAATAACGGCACCGCGGGAACCCCTCTACACAATGACCTTCGACCCTTCCCTCCTCCTGCAGTTCATCATTCCGCTTTTGCTCTTGGGCGCCCTGTCCGGTCTGCTGGCAGGGCTACTGGGCGTGGGTGGCGGCCTGGTACTGGTGCCGGTGCTCACATGGATGCTGGGTGCGCGCGATGTGCCGGGTGAAGCGCTCGTGCAGACAGCCATCGGCACTGCATTCGGGGTCATTCTTTTCACCAGCATATCCAGCCTGCGCGCGCACCAGAAGACCGGCAACATCAAGTGGTCGGTGGTGCTGCAGTTCACCCCGGGTATTCTGCTGGGGACCCTCATCGGTTCCAAAATTGCCCACTGGATACCCACACGAGAACTGGGGCTGTTTTTCTCCGGCTGTATCGTGTTCAGCGCGGTGCAGATGTTGCTCGACAAAAAACCTGCCCCAAGCCGGGAACTGCCCGGTGCTGCCGGCCTGTTCGGCGTCGGTGGTGTAATCGGAGTATTGTCGGCGTTGGTGGGCGCCGGTGGCGGCTTTATCGCCGTACCGTTCATGGCGTGGTGCAACGTCAACCTCAAAAGCGCGGTTTCCACCTCCGCGGCCATGGGTTTTCCGATTGCGGTGTTTTCAACGGTGGGCTACGTCTGGAACGGGTGGCATATCAACGGCATGCCAGCGGGCAGTCTGGGCTATCTCTACCTACCCGCCATCGCTTGTCTGGCCAGCATGAGCGTACTGACGGCTCCTGTTGGAGCGCGGCTTTCCCAGCGCCTTGCCGTCAAGACACTCAAACGTATTTTTGCAGTCATGCTGTTGATACTGGCTGCGGTGATGCTCAGAAAAGTGTACTGAGGCAGACGTCAAGCCTTCACGGTGCTCCACGCCAGCGATTGCCGCTGTGACCATATCCACAGCGCCACCCCACCCACCATCATCGGCACACATAACCACTGCCCCATGGTCATGCCAAGCGCCTGCGGCCCCAAAAACCGGTCAGGTTCGCGCGCATATTCGACCACAAAGCGCGACACACCATACCCCAGCAAAAACAGGGCAGAAACCGAACCAGTTTTGCGGGGCTTGCTGGCGTAAAGCCACAAGACAACGAACAACAACACCCCTTCCAGCGCAAACTCATAGAGTTGAGAGGGATGGCGCGGCTGCATGTCGCCCGACTGCGGAAAGACCACAGCCCAAGGACCCTCGGTGGGTCGTCCCCACAACTCGCCGTTGATGAAGTTACCCATGCGACCCGCAGCCAAGCCTGTTGGAACACCAGGAGCCACAAAGTCCATCATGTCGAGAAAACGCCAGCCCTTGCGCCATGCGTAAATGGCGGCCACCACCAAAACACCCAAAAACCCGCCATGAAACGACATGCCGCCCTGCCAAATGGCCAGGATCTCGCCGGGGTTCTGCAGGTAGTAGGCGGGTTTGTAGAACAGCACATAGCCAAGACGGCCACCCAGCACCACGCCGAGCACACCGATGGTGATCATGTTGTCCAGATCCACCGCCGACACAGCTGGCGTCTGCCGCATGCGAATGCGCGATAGCCACATGAACAGCACGAATGCGATGAGATACATCAGGCCGTACCAGCGGACGGCAACTGGACCGATACTCAGTGCGATGGGATCAAACTGCGGATGAATCATGGGGTTTCCACTGAAAACCAAAGGGATATCGGGCGGTATTGTGCCCGAAAAATGATAGAGTCCGGGTTTGCGCAACTGGCACCTTGTGCCCGCTTTCTTTGACCGGCAACCACGTTTCGCATAACACCGTTTTTCTTTTGAACGTATCTACCGCTTTCAGGGTTCTGACATGTCTTTCAACCGTCGCTCACGCAACATCACCCAGGGCGTTGCCCGCTCCCCCAACCGCGCCATGTACTATGCCATGGGCTATCAGGAAGCCGACTTTGACAAACCCATGATCGGTGTGGCCAACGGACACTCCACCATCACGCCCTGCAACTCTGGCTTGCAACCACTGGCAGATGTGGCAGTCACCGCCATCCGCGAGGCTGGCGCAAATCCGCAGATCTTCGGCACCCCCACCATCTCTGACGGCATGTCCATGGGAACTGAGGGCATGAAGTATTCACTGGTCTCCCGCGAAGTCATCGCTGACTGCATCGAGACAGCGACGCAAGGCCAATGGATGGACGGCGTGGTCGTCATCG
>SXZD01000176.1 GCA_005788065.1 Burkholderiales bacterium | reverse complement strand
CATTTTGCCGGTTTGAAAGCCGTGGGCGAGTCCACAGAAAAGCCGCTGGAGTACTACGACAACAACGTGGGCGGCAGCGTGAAACTGGCGCAAGCCCTGCGCGATGCAGGCGTGACCAACATCGTATTTTCTTCATCGGCCACCGTGTACGGCATGCCGGATGAAGTACCCATCAAAGAGTCTGCCAAACTGCAGACCACCAACCCCTACGGGGCCAGCAAGCTGATGGTAGAGAACATTTTCCGCGACCTGCATGCAGCGCAGCCCCACTGGGGCATTGCCCTGCTGCGCTACTTCACCCCGGTCGGGGCGCATCGCAGTGGCCGCATCGGCGAAGCCCCGCGCGGCAGCCCCCCCACCCTCCTGCCCTTCAGTGCACAGGTGGCCGTGGGCCGGCGCGAATGTCTGTCTGTCTTCGGCAACGACGACCCTACCCCCGACGGCACCGGCGTGCGCGACTATATTCACGTGGTAGATTTGGCCAAAGGCCATGTGGCGGCTGTTCGCAGCCTGCTGGACAAACCGCGTCTGCTGACGGTGAACCTGGGAACAGGTCAAGGGTACAGCGTACTGGACATGGTCAAGGCCTTCGAAAAAGCCAGCGGCAAGCCAGTACCGTACCGCATTGTGGGGCGTCGCCCCGGCGACATTGCGCAGTGCTATGCGCACTGCGACCATGCATTCAATGAGCTGGGTTGGCGGGCCACCGAGACACTGCAGACCATGTGCGAGGACACGTGGCGCTGGCAGTCAGGCAATCCGTCTGGGTATGCCGATCAGGCGTAGCGAAGCGAAGCGCTTTAATGCAAAAACGGGGCAGGTCCAACCTGCCCGCTTGCATTCAAGCCGACAACTTGTCGCCCTTTGTTGACTCGGGATTCGAACCGGCCCTCTTGCTAGGTGCCGTGGAGCCCTGCTCATTAACACCGGCAACAGACACCTCTTCCCGACCCGTCACGCGAACCGAATTACCCACCACCGGCATTACAACACCCTGTGCAGGTGTCGGGCGAATGTCGAGTGCGGGCGTCAGCAGCACACCACGCTGCACCGACGACTGACGGTTGTACGCCACCACGGTACGGTAAATGCCCAGATACAGCGCTGCACACACCACAAAACCCAGTGTCGCAACTGCGCCAGCCGTCGACAGGGACAGACCCGTCGCGACCATGAGAGCCACAATTACCCACACCACCGGGCTGACCTGCGGATTGATGGAAGGCACATGGCGACGAACGCGGTTGAGGGTTTCACGGTCGGCAACGCGGCCAAGCGTGTGGCGAATGGCTTCCTGCACCTGCTGGTGCATGTGGCCACGGTCGGGGTCGCCGGGCGACATTTTGGCCATGCGGCGACGCACCACGCTGACGGCCACTTCCAGCACAGGGTAGGCAATCAGTGTCAGAACCGTGAACGCGTTCAGTTCGGGGTGGCGAGCAGCCGTCACGATGGCCAACTCAGCCAGCATGAAACCCAGCAGATAAGCACCACCGTCGCCCAGGAACACGCGACCAGACGGGTAGTTCACCACCATAAAGCCTGCTGCAACCGATGCAACGCTCAGTGCCAGCAGCACCACGATGGGGTCGTTCAAACTGACGCCGAGCAGGGCAAAACCCGCCGCCATCACTACCAGCGCGCCAGAGGCCAAACCGTTGAAACCGTCGATGATGTTGACCGCATTGGCTACACCACCGGCACAAAACGCAGTGGCCAGCGCTGCAAACAGCGGGATGGTCATCAGAGAGTCCAAACCCCAAACATTGAAATGCGGGATGGTGGCACCCAGCCAGGCGGAGGCGATCAAACCCGATGCGATGGTTGCAAACAGTCGCACCTTGACCGACACCTTCTTGGTCACGTCTTCAATGAAGCCAGACAGAGCCGCGGGTATTGCACACAGCAGGAGACCTGCGAGCAGTTGTGTGAATTCGGAGTGAACTGCGGCTGGCAAGTCGAAAGACGCAAAACCGTCAGCAATCGAGATGGCTGCAAAACCCAGCACCACCGCTACACCGCCAATGCGGGGCACCGGCACCGTGTGTGAACGTTGGATACCGCCCAAGGCGTTGTCCATGGTGAAGCGGCCATGAATGTTTTTGGTAGCGACAACAAGGTAGGCACCTGCCGAGGCCACCACCGAGCCGAGCACGAACAGCAGCATGGCTGTGGGGGGCTCAAAACCCAGGGCGTGGAGGCTGTAGAGGGACACAGCGGCAAGGACTGCCAACAGGGAAACACCGGCCACCAGCAGATAGGATGTTTTTCCGGCTTGCTGCGTGTTGTTGTTCGCAGTGCTGCTTTCCTGTGTGAACTGTTGCATGGTGTAGCTCTCGTTTCGTCAGTTTTATACAGTCGCCCTTCTTTCAGGGCTGGCATGGGTAAGCGTCTTGTTATGGAGGTATTACCGACGGACACCCGAAAACGGTTTCATCCCAATATGAAAAAACTACGAGTATTACTGACAGAACAACCTAATATTAAAAACTGTTAAATTTGTTTCTGAGAATACCACATCGGAGGGATACAAAAAAGAATAAACCCTCAAATTCCAGTCATTTTCACGACAACCATCAGGCGTGCACTTACACAAAGTCGGTCCGAATCCGTACCCGCCGTCGCTCCGAGAGATGACTTACATTTGATGACATTTCACGGAATATCCCCCCAAAAGGGGGAACACCCCCAACTAGGGGGGGATTCGTGAAAATGCGCCGTTTACAACAGGCGTCTGCATGGGGTTTTCAGCGCTATCAGGGCGCACTGCTGGGCATGCTGGCGGGCGTTCTGGCGCTGACTGCGCAAAGCGCGCAGGCATTCAGTTGGGCCGCGCTGTTTGAGCGACGCACGGTCAATTTCGAGAATTTCCCGCTGCGACCGGTTCAAGCCAAAGCCGAACAAGTGGCAACCCGCCTGCAAGCTCACATTGAAGACCCCATCCACGTTGTGCAGGTCAATCGCAAAGAGCTCAGCCCCCTTCTGGCCGTCACCTCTGCCAAGGGCATGTGCATCGTGGTGCTCAATACAAACCCGGACGGATGGGCCGTGTGGACGCGCTTCATCCGGGACTTGCCGGACGCGCAACGCATGGACATGGTGGAAGTGGCAGTGGCCCATGAAATCGGACACTGCATGGAGGTGCAAAACGCCAGAACGGGCGAAGCACAGGGCACGGCTGATTCAATCAGCGCGTTGAGCGGCAAGACAGAGCTGTATGCCGATTTGTTTGCCGGGGCCTACGCCCGGCTTTATATGGGTGACAAAGCGTCTGTACCCATTGAGAGGCTCATCAGCATGAGACGCAGTTTTGCGGACGCAGAGCCAAGCCACGATACGGCGGGGATGTTGACTCGCATCTGGGCAAAGCTCGCAAAAACCCAAGCAATCGATGAAACGCAGCCCAACCCGCATCGCATGGTCATGCAGATTTTCAGGTAAACAAATCCAAACTGATCCGGTCTCAATCGGCATAGGGGACTTCCAT
>SXZD01000175.1 GCA_005788065.1 Burkholderiales bacterium | reverse complement strand
TAGGAGTGTCCAGTTTGCGCTGGAATCAGTGTCCAGTTTGCCCCGGAATCAGTGTCCAGTTTGCGCTGGAATCAGTGTCCACTTTGCGCCGGAATCAGTGTCCACTTTGCGCCGGAATCAGTGTCCACTTTGCGCCGGAATCGCTGTCCAGTTTGGGCTGGAATACGCACATCTTCACTGCCCACCGGAGACAGATACCAACCCTTATCCAAAGCCTCATGGAAAAAAGGCGTGTAACGCTCACCGCGATTGGCATCGTTGTACAGTTCCATGCCAAACATGCGTTTTTTTTGATGTCTGCAAAATTGGTGTTGAATTTCACACCGGTAGGATTTGAACTGCCATCAACCAAAGGCTGTGCGGGCGTCGTTGTCGCAAAACGGTTCCAGTTGCAAAGGCTTTGAGCCGTGCCGCTGGGCTCGGGGTCTGCGAAATTGAACTGGCACTTGTCGCCCGGGTGATTGAACACGCCCAAACCGTCACTACCGCCACCCATGGGCACGGTTGACGTAGCGCTGCCCCCGATGCCCGGCAACTCCGGCGAACGGCTGAACCAGTCCCAGAAGGTCTCCATGGTCGTTGCAAAGCCGCCATCGGTTTTGGCATTGCTGAAATTCTTTGAGAAAAATACGTTGATGTGTCCGAAGACATCACTGGTCCATTCAAAGCCGCGGATGGCAAGGAAATTCGCACTGGAGGCCTTGTTGGCCTGCGTCAGCGTGGATTCCCACTTCAACAGCTTGTCGGCATTCGGGCTGGCAAAGCATTGCTGGGCTGTACCGGCGGTTGATGCCAGCTTTTCAGGTCCGGCTCCTTCAAAAATCGAAGCCGGATCGGTAACGCCCAAGGTACACGAATCATGTACCGTAAAATAAGCGGCCTTGTCGTAGGTATCAGAATGGTCGGATGAACCGACAAAACCGTATCCCGCTTTTTTGGCCGCATCAAAATACGTCTTCGGAATGGTATCGGGAGAACCATCCGAATAAGATGAGTGCTCATGCATCAACCCTTCTGCATGCTGGAGCGACGCCAATGCCGGACCGGCGTAGGCCTCACAGACGGGCACGTAAGCCTGAGGCTTTATGACCAGCGGAGGAGTGGCAAGTACGCGCTCATATTGCACGCGTACCTTGCGGGACTCATCCATCAAAACCGAACAATCCGCGCCCGTACAATCGCCATTCCAGCCTGCGAATTTGAACTGTTCATCTTCGAAAGTCTGGCTGAGCGTCACCACCGTTTTTCCGGTAAACACGGCGGTACAGACCGGGGATTCGACAGACTGTCCACACAGGATACCCTCAGGGCTGCTGCGGATGACGGCAGAAGCCAGTGCGGGCAAATCAACCTGCAGTGCGTACGATGTAACCGACTCACGCTCGGCCGGATTGACCTGCGCCGGCTGAGCAGCAACTGCATTGGCCGATGTTGCATTCTCATCCTGGCCGCAGGCGATCAGGGCTGCTGAGCTCAACATTGCAAGCAAAAGGGAAGCTGCTGGCTGCCGACCCTGCCTGTACAACTTCTTATCTACTGCAGTGGTCGACAGATCCATTTTTCACTTCCCTTTTCTGTTGCTGCTTATTGCCGTATCAACGCCGTGACGCTGGCAACGTGAACGCAGAACCCAGCGGCACCGGCCCACCTGAACTGTTGCTGTTACAGGCTTCTGCATTGGTGTAGCTGTTATCCACCACGGTGTTGATCCACTGATTGATCAGTTCAACCGCTTCGGTCTGCACCACACTGCGGCCCAGCGGGGGCATCATGGCAGCCAGCGTGGTAGCCTCAGGCCCGATACGGTAAGGAACGATCGAGTTAGCGGCCTGCGCCGGATGAATATCGAATGCACGTCCACCACGACCTTCCGTGCCGCTGGCAGTCGGCTTCTTGCAGATGCCGAATGTGCCGTCTACCGGACGGTAGTAATCCACATAGAAACCAGTGTTGGACGACTGGCCCTTCGGGTTGTGGCAGTGTGCGCAGTTCACTTCCAGATACGCACGTGCACGGGCTTCCACGTCTTTCTTGGAATTGGCGGGATGACCGCTGTCGCCTGGCACGCTGAACTTCGGCATGTGGAACAGATTGGTGGCCACCTGACGGTTATCCAGTTCGAAGGTGCTGGGGCACATGTCCATCAGACCGGTATCGCACATGAACTTCAACTGGTTCTTGCCATTGACCGGATGACGCGACTGGCCTGTGAGCAAAGGCGACTCGTTCTTGTAGGCACGATTCATATTGCGCGGCTTAGGACCGATGGGAGAAATACCGGCTTCCTTGTTCACGTTCGTGTGGCACTGCGTGCACTGCGATGTATTGGGGAACAGGTAGCTTGTGGTCGAGCCCTTGTGTGCCTTGCCATCGTCTGCATCCATGTAATCCCACTCCGCCGATGCCACGCCGCCAGCCTGCGTAAGAATGGCGCTGCGTGTGCCGTCGGCATTGGTGCGCCAGATGTATTCAAGCGAATCCCAATTCTCCTGTTGGGCCGGTGTGCCCGCATCACGTACGCGCTTGATGAGCAGACGTGTTTCAAACGCGGTTTCTTTCTGCTGCGTCTGATTCACGAAGGAGAAGGTTTTGGCGATGATTGTGCCCACCGGGAATCGGATGGTCTGGTTCACGTTGGTACCGTTGTTCTCATCAGCCAGGAACTGCGCTTTTTTTCCTTCCGGAATGAAGATCACGCGATGCTTCACCGCATAGTCGGTAAACAGCTTGCTGTTGAGCGTATAGGGCATGCCGCGGCTGTTGGGCATGCTACGCGGATCTTGCGGATCCTGGAACAGGTTGTACTGGGCCAAATCCGGGCAATCCACTGTAAATGCGGCTTCATTGACCACGCCAGCTTTCTTTGGCGCTTCGCACAGGCGTTTGACTTCTGCAGGCAATGCAGCCGTGCTGCCGGCCGCTGCTGACGGCGTGTACGGTTCAAATTCGAAGTCTGGCAGGCGCGCCATGTCTGCGCCAAACTGCTTGACGCAGTCGTGCTTGGTGACGTCCAGATCAGACGCAAATTCCTGCAGGCCTGATGCAGCGCTGGCAACAAACTCGGGGGTCAGGCTCTTGGCCGGATCCGACGGATTGAGGTTGAGCAGCAACTCCAATCCTTTGGTGCCCTTGAAGTTGGCAAACGTCAGGCTGTCGGCGTTGAATTTATTGTTGGGGTTGATACAACTGAACCACCACTTGGGCACGTCGCGCTTTTTGTCAGCGGCCTTGAATTTGTACTTGTTGTAGCGGCATGAGGGGTTGGGATACTGGTTGCCCTGCAGCGGCTTGCCGTCGGCATCCAGCGGAACAGGCTTGCCATCCCGATCCTTGGGCGCAGCACAGGTTTCGTCCAGTGTGTCCTGATAACCGTCCCACACAATGTGGCCACCGCGATAGCGGCCATCAGCGGCTGCATTCTTCAAGCCCACCAGCATGGGAAATGCGCTGGTCACGCGCGACCCCTGCGACTCTACGATGTCCCGGTAGTTGGGCTGTGGCAGGTCGTTGCCGTTGTTCTTGAAGGTGTTATTGAAAATATTGACCGCTTCGGAATACACGTCCATGCGGCGGTCGCCGTTCTCACCCAGCAACGTGTAGCTGGTCAAAATGATGCCCGCTGTGCTGTTGCCTTCAAACACGTTATCGAAAATATCGATCTTGTCGTAGGCGAGCGTAATCAAACCGGAACCACGCGGCACGTTGGCCACGATCGACCCTGGCGTTGCAAAGTTATAGGTGTTGTTGTTGCGTGAAATGTTTTTGAACACGCGCGAACGGCTGCCGTATTGCGTGAGGTTATCGAGGTCATACACCAGAAAACCGCCGGTGTTGCACTCGGCAATGTTCTCGGAATACTCGCCCTGCTGCACGTTCTCGATTTCGAAACCGAATACGTTGTAAGCTGCACGGCTTTTGCGGATTTTGGCAATATTGGTTTGACCCACATAGATACCGGCATCCGATGCGCCGATGGACTCCACGTCATCGACCAGAATGTTGCGCGACTCAACCGGATACACACCATAGCGACCCGACTTGTTGCTCACTGTGTAGTCGGCTGACGTGGATTTTCCAGCCGGATTACCGGAGTCCGGATTGTCTTTGGGCGGGTCGGTACACGCCACTTTGACTTTCTGCTGCCAGTTGGTGGCAGTCAGCGGCACTTCATTGGCCAGCAGACGACCGCTTGACCAGATAGCGCGCACACTTTGCAGCGTACCGTGGTTCACACCCTTCATTTTGAAGGCGTCGCCGGGCGAGTCACCAATGGTCAGATCGCGGATGGTAACCTTCACCACGTTGTTGGCGAGGAAGCCTTCGGGTGAGGTCGACTCGCGGAAAGACAGGAAAGTTTTGTCTTTGCCGCAACCCTCGATGATGACGTTCTCCGTATTGGAAATGGAGATACCGGTTTTCAGATCAAAAAAACCGCAGTCAAAACGCAGCACGTCTGTGGGGCGCAACTGCACCATGGCAGTGGCCATTTCCTGCGTGGCATTCGGGCCCGGTTTGATGAGGAACACCCGGCCTGAACCCGCTTCCGACGCCTGCAGGGGGCTGCCGGTGACGGCAGATCCACTGGTCGCTTTGTCGCTTGAGGAAAGGCAACCACCGAACACGGTCGTTGCCAATAGGAGTGCCGCCGCAATGCGGGTCTGTGTGAGTTTCATGGGGGTGTCTCCAGCCTTGGAATCGAGTGAACCAGGGATCGAAAGGTTTTTCGGTTTTGCTTTGTTACTTTCGGGTACTGGTTTTGGATTCAAGATTTGTCAGACATTTGACATCAATGCGTTGCATACCTAAGCTCCGCATGCCGAGTCAGGTGAAACAAGCGGGACTACAGGCGCCTGTGCGGCGCAGCACGAACAAACATTACAGAACAATACTGATCGCAAAATGGCGTAAAACAGGGGAGATCGACATGGGAAAACCCAGCATCCAAAAAAGCTATCTGGTAACCGGCGCAGCGTCGGGCATCGGTCGCGAATTGAGCATGCGACTGCTGGCAGACGGGCACCGGGTGTGGGCCTGCGACCTGAATGAGGCGGCTCTTTCCGAGTTGGCCATCCATGCCAACAACGCTGACCAGTTGAAAACGCAAGCACTGGATGTGCGGGATGCACAGGCGTGGGTATCGGCCGCGCAGACCATGGTGGACGCTTGGGGACGCATCGATGTGCTGTGCAACGTAGCCGGTGTTCTGAAAGAAAACTGGTGCGATGTCGCCACGCCAAAAGAAGTGGACTTTCATTTTGACGTGAATGTGAAAGGCGTCATTTTCGGGGTGCAGGCTGCCCTGCCCCACATGAAGGCCGCCGGAGGTGGCCATATTGTCAATATTGCGTCGCTGGCGGGTCTTTCCCCGGTACCGGGTTTGGCTCTCTACAGCGCAAGCAAATTTGCGGTGCGTGCCTACTCGCTGGCTGCTGCCATGGAATTACAAACGTATGGCATCAGCGTGTCAGCCGTTTGCCCGGACGCTGTACAGACACCGATGCTGGACATCCAGTTGGGCAAGGAAGAGACGGCGCTCACTTTCTCCGGTACGCGTGCGCTGACCACAGCCGAAGTGGTGGATGCCATCCTGGAATCAGAAAAGACCAAGGCGCTGGAAATCATGTTGCCGTTGGCGCGCGGGGTGACGGCAAAGGCAGCCAATTTGATCCCTGGCGTTACTGCGAAAGTGATCGGATTGTTCAAATCGCAAGGTTTGAAGCGACAGCAGAAAATCGTAAAGGGTCAAACCAGCACGGTGGCTTGATGGAAGGTCAATCAAGTCAGAAATACCCGGCAGGGTAAGCAATAAGCCCCGCCCCTGTTGATACGGGCGGGGAGACTCTCTCGCGTAGTCAGATGGACATCCCGTTGACCCACTCAACGTTCATGGCGGCAGTGGCAGTACCGACCCGGGAACGACCTGTAATCAGATCAACGGCCTTCTCGGCAATCATCACCACAGGTGCGTTGGTATTGCCGCCGATGAGTGTGGGCATGATGGAGGC
>SXZD01000174.1 GCA_005788065.1 Burkholderiales bacterium | reverse complement strand
GGGCACGTGGAAGTGGGATATGGCTTTCATGATCGCCACCTTTGGCTGGAAGAGTGCGGTGGCGGTTTGCACCAGCGCTGCTGTTGTGACGCTGCTGTTTGCCAAGGAACTGTCGCAGGTTCACATTGCCAAGAGAGAAGGGCATGAGTCCTCGCCGCTGCCGGTGGTGTTCATGCATGTCCTGTTTCTCGCCGGGGTGGTTGTGTTCTCACACCATCCTGCCGTCTTCATGGGCATTTTCCTGTTCTTCCTCGGATATGCGAAGGCATATGAGCGTCATCAGGACCGCCTCATCATCCGCGAGGGTCTGATGGTTGCTTTTTTCCTGGCAGGGCTTGTGGTGCTCGGCGGGCAGCAGCAATGGTGGCTCAATGACGTGTTGCTCAGCCTCAGCCCGACGGCGCTGTACTACGGTGCGACGGCATTGACGGCAGTGACGGACAATGCCGCTCTGACCTATCTCGGTTCGCTGGTGCCCGGTGTGAGTGATGAGTTCAAGTACTCGCTGGTGGCCGGTGCCGTGACCGGTGGCGGTTTGACCGTGATTGCCAATGCGCCCAATCCGGCTGGCATGTCCATCCTCAAGCCACACTTTCCGGATGAGACGGTGTCACCTGCCGGGCTGTTTGCTGCTGCGTTGGGGCCGACGCTGGTGGCCATTGCTGCATTCCAGCTGCTCTGACGTTCATGGGTATGATGACAGCGCCCGCTAGGGGGTGAGCGCTGTTTTCATTTCACTGCGCGTCAGGCTTCACTGAATACGTGCGTGTAATTCAGCCGTTTGGCCACTGTAGCGGCCTGTGTGCGATTGCGGATGCCCAGTCGCCCGTACACATCTTTGGCGTGCGTTTTGACGGTCTCTGGAGAAACGTTCAGACGTCGCGCAATTTCCTTGTTGGACAGTCCCTGTTTGATCAGGTTGAGAACCAGCATCTGCTTGCGGGTCAATTCGCTTTCGGTGCCGCGGGTGGCGCAGGTGCTGCTCAGCTCCTGTGAGCTGTTGCGATCCAGTACATTCGAGCGTTTCAGCAGCAGCTGGATTTCATTGGTGATGTAATCGAAAGAATCCATCTTGGAGAGTATCTTGAACTCGCTCATCGGATTGCAGCGGTTCAAGCGCAGGGTTTCCTCGTCGCCGGTGATGCCGATCACCAGTGTGTTGGGCCAGCGCATTTTCAGTTTCTGCAACATGTCGATCCCTGATCCATCTGATACATGCAGATCAGCGACGATCAGATGCACCGGGTTTTGTGTCACCGCCGCCAGCAGATCTGACAAGCGGTTGTGACACAGGATGTTGGTTGATGGAAGCATTTGCTCGACCAGTTCGCGCAGACCGGCTGCGAAAATCGGATGATCTTCCAGAATGGCAATGTACAAGCCCATGTGATTCCCCCTCAAGCATTTTGATTGTCCATGCTTTGTCCACTACGAATGCATGGTGTGATTTGATGGTAGGAATCCTCCCCTGAAACTGTCAATCAAAAATAGCGATAAATCAGCAAACTAACCCTTTGTGGTGACGGTTTTAGGGTTATACCTTTTGGGGTGAGACCCGGGTGGTATGTCAGTGAAAGTCTCGTGATATCTGTCTGAAATTCTCCAGCAAACGGGTGAGATCCACCGCATGTTTTGCCAGCAGATGGCACACCTCTCCCTGTCGTTGCCATGTTCCGAAAACGGCCAGCAGACTGGCTTTGAGCAAAACGTCGCGTTGTTTTTCCAGCAGGTCGGGCCAGACGATCACGTTGACAAACCCGGTTTCATCCTCAAGGGTGATGAACACGGTTCCTTTGGCAGTTCCAGGTCTTTGCCGGTGTGTCACCAAACCACAGGCGCGAGCGGGGCGTCGATCCGGAAAAGTCTTGAGTTGTTGGGCGGTACAGATATTGTGTAACGGAAGATGTTGTCTTAACAGGCTCATGGGATGAGCCTCAAGGCTGAATCCCAGGCTGGCATAGTCTGCACACACTGTTTCGGACAGGGTGGGCGCTTCAAACCCGGCAGCCGGTTCGCTGGTGCGCGACACATGAAGCAGATCTTTGGAGATCTGCACACCACTGACAGCCCATTGTGCGTCGAAGCGGTTGTTGGCAAGGCTGCCCAAGGCATTGGCAGCGGCCAGTGCCTGCAGGTCCATGCGATTGAGGTTGGCACGCTTGGCAAGATCTTCGACGCTGTAGAACAGGGGGAGCTTGATGCTGGGTTGCGCAGGGTTGATAGCGCTTTGAGTTGTATCTGTGGTCGGATTCGCAGTCGTGTTTTTAGTTGCATCATTGTTTGCACCTGTAATCGCTCTTGCAATTTGGTTTGCGCCCGCAGACGATAGACCCGCAACCCGATCCAGCCCAAGACGCACGGCCCAACTGCCGTCCATCTGCTGTTCAAGGCGCGACTGCACACCACTGCGCTGTACATCCACCGGCAGCACCTTCACACCATGCCGCTGTGCGTCTGCCACAAGCTGCGCTGGCGCATAAAAGCCCAGCGGTTGCGCATTGAGCAGTCCCACCAGAAATGCATCCGGGTGGTGGCATTTGATCCAGCACGAGACATAGACCAGCAGCGCAAAGCTGGCGGCATGGCTGTCCGGAAAACCATACTCTCCGAAACCTTCGATCTGCCGGAAAATCTGTTCGGCAAATTCGGCGGAATAGCCGCGCTCCACCATGCCATCAATGACCTGTCGATAAAAAGGCGCCAGTCCGCCTTTGCGTCGCCATGCAGCCATGGCGCGCCGCAGCGCGTCAGCTTCGCCCGCGCTGAAACCGGCTGCCAACATGGCAACCTGCATCACCTGTTCCTGAAAAATCGGAACACCCAGGGTGCGACCCAGCGCGGTTTTGAGAGCGTCGGACGGGTAGCTCACCGGTTCCAGTCCCTGTCTGCGTTTCAGGTAGGGGTGCACCATGCCGCCCTGTATGGGGCCGGGTCGAACGAT
>SXZD01000173.1 GCA_005788065.1 Burkholderiales bacterium | reverse complement strand
GGACGCGGGCAAGACGACGTTGACTGAAAAGCTGCTGCTGTTTGCAGGTGCCATCCAGATCGCCGGCAGTGTGAAGGCCCGCAAGGCATCGCGACACGCCACATCCGACTGGATGGAAATTGAAAAGCAGCGCGGCATCTCGGTTGCCTCCTCTGTCATGCAGATGGAATATCGCGACCACGTCATCAACCTGCTCGACACACCCGGTCACCAGGACTTCTCCGAAGACACCTATCGCGTGCTTACTGCAGTGGATGCAGCATTGATGGTGATTGATGCTGCCAACGGTGTGGAGCCCCAAACCTTGCGCCTCATTGAGGTGTGCAAAGCGCGCAAGACACCTATCCTGACGTTTGTGAACAAGATGGACCGCGAGGTGCGTGACCCATTGGAAATTCTGGACGAAATCGAGCAGGTGCTTGGCGTGCCCTGCGTGCCTATGACATGGCCAGTGGGGCAGGGCAAGCTGTTTCACGGTATCTACAATCTGCGCACCGACAGCATGCGTGTGTTTTCTCCGGGGGAACAGAAGCGCGGACAGGCAGAAGAAATTCTGCCCGGTGGCAACCGCGAAGCCTTGCGCGAGCGCTTTGGTGCCGAGTTCGCGCAAGCTGAACAGGAAATGGAGCTGGTTACGGTTGCATCGCCCGAATTTGACCGCGATGCATTTCTGGCCGGCAAGCAAAACCCCATGTTTTTCGGTTCAGCCATCAACAATTTTGGCGTGCAGGAAGTGCTGGACGCGCTGGTGGATATCGCGCCTGCGCCCGCCACGCGCGCAGCTGTCAGTCGCCCCGTAGAGCCGTCAGAGCCCAAGTTCTCCGGTGTGGTGTTCAAGATTCAGGCCAATATGGACCCGGCCCATCGCGACCGCATTGCGTTCGTGCGCGTCTGTTCAGGCAAGTTCGAATCCGGCATGCGATTTAAGGTTCGGCGCACTGGCAAAGAGTTGCGTCCCACCAGCGTGGTCACCTTCTTGTCGCAGCGGCGTGACCGTGTTGACGAAGCCTATGCCGGCGACATCATCGGTCTGACCACCCATGGCGGTTTGCAACTTGGCGATACGCTCACCGAAGGCGAACAACTGCAATTTACCGGCTTGCCATTTTTTGCACCCGAGCTCTTTTCTGCCGTCGAGTTGAAAGACCCGATGCGCAGCAAGCAACTCACCAAGGGGCTGCAGGAGCTTGGCGAGGAGGGCGCTATTCAGGTGTTCCGCCCGGTGGCCGGTGGCGACATGATGCTGGGTGCTGTCGGGCAATTGCAGTTTGAAGTGGTGCAGCACCGCCTGAAAACAGAATACGGCGTGGATGTGCGTCTGTCGCCATCCAAGTACACCGGAGCGCGCTGGGTATCGGCTGAAAAGCCTGCTGACCTGAAAAAATTCATGGACCACAATGCCATGCGCATGGTCAAGGACGCAGCGGATACCGATGCTTTCCTCATCACGTCGCGCTTCGACCTGGAGGTGACGCAAAAGCGCTGGCCCGATATCACCTTCCACCTCATGCGCGAGCATGCCGGTTTGAAACTGGAGTCGGCTTGATGGACCTGCTGTCCGGCGTTGAGTTTGCGGTGCAGCTGGCGTTTGCCAGTGTGCCGCAGATCACGACGGCTGAGTTGGTGGCGCTGCAGCAGCAAGGCGCTACCGAAGTCACCGTGCTGGACGTTCGGTCTGCCCGAGAATTTGCAGTCAGTCACATTCCGGGTGCCCGTCATTTCGACGGGCCCGCATCGCAATTCCAAGTACCGAAGCAGGGCACCGTGGTGTTGTATTGCTCGGTGGGTTACCGCAGTTCAGACATGGCGGCGCAGTTGGGCAAACTGCATGCGTCGGCGCATACAGGACAGGGCCATGTGCGCTTCGTCAATTTGAAGGGTTCATTGTTTCGCTGGGCACTTGAAAACCGCCCGCTGGTCGACAGTCAAGGTCATGCGACGCACAAGGTGCATGGCTATAACGCCACGTGGGCCAAGCTGCTGCCCGATGACCGCGTCGTGCTGCCGTGAGCTAAAAAGGCGTTCCGGCGATCTGCATTCCATCCCGGCGCGGTTGCGCTTGCAACCTTCTCTGTGATTGAATGTCTGAGCGTTCAGTTGCGCACACTTGTGCGCGATGACCCAAGATAACAAGAGGAGTTGCAGAGGATGGCTTGCAGTAAATACATGACCCCCCAAGAGATCTCGGCTTATGCGCCTTACAAGTTGGCCGACGATGGTCTGACGCCCAAGGACCGCGCCCGCAAGCGCATGGAGGATGGCGGTCTGTGGACTGAAAAACAGTATATGGGTCGTCGCTGGGGTATCGGTTGCGTGTCGCTGGAGATCACCCAGCGCTGCAATCTGGACTGCACCCTGTGCTATCTCTCCGAAAGCTCCGAAGCGCTGAAAGACATTCCGCTGGAAGAGGTCTATCGCCGCATCGACATGATCCGCGCTCACTACGGCCCCAATACGGATATCCAGGTTTCCGGTGGCGACCCCACACTGCGCAAGCGTGACGAGTTGGTGGCCATTGTGCGCCGCATCCGTGAAGTGGGCATGCGTCCGACACTGTTTACCAACGGTATCAAGGCGACCCGCGACATGCTGGAGGAACTGGCTGAAGCGGGGCTGGTGGATGTCGCTTTCCACGTCGACCTGACACAGGAACGCAAAGGCTATGCCACTGAAGAAGACCTCAATGAGGTGCGTCTGGAGTACATCAATCGCGCCCGCGGTCTGCCGATCGCTGTGTATTTCAACACCACGGTGTATGAAGGCAACTTCCAGGAAGTCCCCAAAATCGTGGACTTCTTCGTCAAGCACAGTGATGTGGTGCGACTGGCTTCTTTCCAACTGCAGGCGGACACTGGCCGTGGCGTGCTGGCTGAGCGTGCATTCATGATCACGCAGCAGTCCGTGGCCGACCAGATCCGCAAGGGCGCCGGATGCGACATCAATTTTGATCTGGCCGATATCGGACATTCAGCCTGCAACAAGTATGCAATGACGCTGGTGACAGACGGCAAGGTCAGCGACCTGTTTGACGACCCCGAGTACATCCGCAAGGTCATCAAGGCAACTGAAGATGTGGTGATCGACCGCACCAACAAGCGCCGTGCGCTGGAGGCGGTGGTGGACGCGGTCATCAAGACGCCTTCCCTGTTGCCTGACAGCGCTGCATGGCTGGCCAAAAAAGGCTGGAAGATGAAGAACGACCTGTTCCGCTCGCGGGGCAAGGTCAACAAACTGTCTTTCTTCATCCACAACTTCATGGATGCATGCCATCTCGAGAAAGACCGCATTGATGCTTGCGTGTTCATGGTGGCCACAGCCGAAGGCCCGCTGAGCATGTGCCTGAACAATGCCAAGCGTGACGAGTATCTGCTCAAGCCCATCCCCATACGGAAAGAGGGCGTGGTGCAGTTCTGGAATCCGGTCACCGGCAGTTTCCAGAAAGATGCGCCGAAAAAAGTGGAAGTGGTGCATACACGCAAAACAGCGCGCGGCCGTACCCGCGAGAAAATCGAGGCTGAACGTCTGGCCGCACGCGCCATCCAGAAAGCGGGCGCACAGACAGGCTCGCAGGCACCGGAGAAAATCTGAGCATGCAAAAAGACTCAGTTGTTTTACCGCAGCGTCGGCAGTTGCTGCTGACAGCAGCCCTGTTACCCATGGTGGCAGGGTTGTCTGCGTGCGGCAGTCTGGTACGCGCGCCCGTCCCGGGCGGTCTGCAGGTGCGCGACCTGGGCGACATGCTGCATAACTGGTCGGAGATTTTGCGTGAGCAGGTGGATGAAGAGGGGCGGGTCAATTTTGCAGCCGTTGCAGCCAAGCCCGAGCAGTTGCATCGCATCGTCCGTTTCATTGAATCGGAGTCGCCGCAAAGTCATCCACAGCGCTATGCCTCGCGCGACCTGCAACTGGTCTACCACCTCAATGCCTACAATGCCTTGTGCATGAATGCCGTCATTGCCGCCGGCATTCCGTACGAGCTGAATCTGTTGGGGCGTCTGACATTCTTCAAGCTCAACGATGTCATCATCGGTGGTCGGCGCATGAGTCTGTATGACTACGAGAACCGCATCATCCGTGCGCTGGGAGAGCCACGCATCCATTTTGCGCTCAATTGCATGAGCGTTGGCTGTCCGCGCCTGCCACGCCAACCCTTCGCGCTCGAAACCCTCAATACGCAGCTTGAAACCGAGGCACGGCGCTTCTTCTCCGAGTCGCGCAACCTGAGGGTGGATCATGCAGCGCAGACGGTTTTCTATTCTGAAATCCTGAAGTTTTACACCGATGATTTTCTGGCGGTGGCCAACTCACTGGCCGACTACGCTTCACGCTATGTCGACAAGCCCGTGCCGGCTGCATATGCAACCAAGTTCACGCCCTACGATTGGAAGATCAATCGCTGGCCGGGTACCTGAGCATTTTGCTCCCGTCCTCTGAGTTGAGCCCCTCATGCGCTTTGCCTTCTCTTTGCTCCAGGTTTTTTTTGCGCTCCTGATGCTGGCCAGTGCCGGTGGCAAACTGCTGGATATGCGCGGTTTCTATGGCATCGTGGAGACGTATCAGATGGTGCCGTCAGCCATCATCCCGCTGTCGGCGTGGATGTTGACCCTGTTCGAATTGCTGCTGGGTTTCGCTTTGCTGGAGAAGCGCATCGCAGCCACGGCATCGCTGGCGCTAGTACCCCTGCATCTGTTTTATCTGGCCGGCCTGTCGCAGGCCTTGCTGCGTGGATTGAGTCTGCCCAATTGCGGATGTTTCGGCGTCTACTGGGGCAGGCCTCTGACGGGCTACACGCTGATCGAGGATATCGTGCTGCTCATCCTGGCCTTTGCTTTGTGCAAGTGGCTGCGCAGTGGCTCCACCAGTCCTTCCGTCACGAGGTGATGATGAATCCCTTCCGAGGTTTGCTTGCGTGCCTTGAAGCCCGCTCCAAGGGGCTGTGTCTGGCCGTATTGCTGGCGCTGCAGTCGGCTTTGATGCCCTCTCGCTCGGCGGCCCTTGAGGTCGATGGCATGAGCTTTCCGGACGAGTACGTGCTGGATGGGCAAAAACTCGTCGTCAACGGTGGCGGCACGCGCTTGTATTCCTGGTTGAAAGTGAAAGTCTATTCGGGGGTGTTGTATGCCTCAACCCGCAGTTCTGATGCGCAGACACTCATACAGACCAAGACACCGCGGGTGCTGTTTGTCAAAATGCGCGTGGACAGCAAGCGCTCGGATGCCGTTGAGGCATGGCGGTATTATCTGGAGCACAACTGCAGCAAACCCTGCACTGTGGCGAGCAACCGTTGGACACCGTTTCTGGAGGCCATGGCTGATCTGAAAGAAGGGGATACCGAGGCCTACATTTTTACGGGCAGCGGTTTCGAGTTGCGGCGCAACGAGCGCAGCGTGGTCAAGATTTCAGATGCCGAACTGGCCAGTCTGATACTGGCCGGCTGGCTGGGTCAGGAGCCCACCACGCCTGAGCTAAAAAAGGCGTTGCTGGGCAGGCACTGACCTCGTGTTTCATGTGCAACTGCGCACTTATTTTTTCAGCGAATTGATCAGTGCAATGTAGTCCTGCATGGCTTTGTCTTTGGACGTGCCTTTCAGTTCTGCCCATGCGTCATACTTGGCGCGACCCACCAGATCGGTGAAACCAGGTCGTTTGCCGGTGTTGTCGCCATCGGTAGCCTGCTTGAACAGCGAATAGATTTTCAGCAGGGTCTTATTGTCGGGGCGCTCGGTCAGTTGCTTGGAATCGGCAACAGCCTGGTTGAATTGCGCGCTCAGATCACTCATGTTTCATCCTCTTCCTGGTTTGTTTTTGCTGATGTGTTTCGGGTGAAAAAACAGTTTGTCCGGCATCTCGGGCTTGCGTTTGTGAGTTGCTCGCATCCCGTACGTCATCCCTGCGCATCAGACAGGAAAGACTGTGCCAGCGCTTCGAACAGTTCGCGTGAAGAGCCTACCAGATAGGGTGCCATCAGGCTCATGACCTGATAGGCACCACGACCCAGTGCTGCACTCATCGACTTCTCGTCATTGAAATGGCGCGGATCGCGAACATATTCGTATGAGAGCCAGTAGGTGGCGACCACCACCATATTGGTGGCCAGTGCCTGTATCTCGATGGGTTGCGCATTCATTTCGCCGGTTTCGCTCAGGTCCTGACAGAGACGCTGGGCAATATTGACCTTGTGCTGCAGGATGCGCTTGAAATGTATTTCCAGCGTGCGGTTGCGCGAGAGCAGATCGTTGAGGTCCCGATAGAAAAACCGGTAGCGCCAGATCAGCTCAAAAGACAGTTGCAGGAACATCCACGCATCTTCGATGTTGGCCTGACGGTTTTTCGGTACGTCCAGCAGTTCGTCGATCTCTTTTTCGAAGGTCGTGAAAATACTGTTGACGATGTCGTCCTTGTTACGGAAGTGATAGTAAAGATTACCCGGGCTGATGTTCATTTCATCAGCAATCACGGTCGTGGTGATGTTGGGCTCTCCAAATTCGTTGAACAGCCTCAGTGAGAGCTCGAGAATGCGCTCACGGGTGCGACGGGGGGCTTTGCGCTCCATCTGCAGTGGTCTCCAAGGCAGGCCCTCAAGCCTGAATCGTGCTCTGTTGTGTTGCCGCTACCGGTATTGCTGCATGAACGGTATGGGTACACGCCGGCGCGGGTTTTATAGGTTGCCCACATCATAAAAGAATTTTGCCCGCGCTCAAAGACAAATGCCCCGGTTTCGGGGCATTTGTTGATCAGCGTCGGCGATGTAGACACAAGGTTTGACGGTCAGGCGGTCTGTCGTGTCTTGCTGATGCGGACAAAACGCTCGAGGTCTTCCAGCGTATCCTCCAGATTGTCCACCCGCGAGACGACTGATCGGGGGCGTGATGGCGCCGGCAGATTGCGGTTCATCAGCGTAAGCGTGGGGTTGCGCAGGCAATCCAGATTCAATTCCAGACCGTGCCGTTCAAACATGGGCATCAGCTCATGACGGCGTACCCACAGTTCTTCCCGGGTGCGCTGATAGGCGTGTTCGCACAGGCGTCTGCGGCTTGAATAGCTGAATGGGTTGGTAAAGAAAAAATCTCCGTCACCATGCTGCGGTTCGAACAGCACGATATCGCTGTTGGGAAACTGGTGACTGTAGCGTTCCATACCGATTTCCATGCGGGAGTGGATCATGGCGCGGAAAGTCTGTGACAGTACCACCGGCAGGCCGCCGTCCATCAGCCGTGAGCCGCTGCGCAGATGCTGGTTGCGGGTAGACCTGGGCTTGGAGCTCAGACGGTCGTCAAAAGGCACCAGCGGGTTCAGGCAGATGAGGAAGTCCACACCTTCCTTCAGGGCGATGGACGCGTGTATGGTTTTTTTCAGCGCTCCGTCCACATAGTGACGGCCCTGAATCTTGACCGGGGGGAAGAGGCCCGGCAGGGATGCCGAGGCTTGCACCGCGCGCGAAATGGGTACGTCATCATGTCCTGGCATGCCGAATGGAATGGACTCTCCCGAGTCCAGGTCGGTGGCCACCAGCACGAGGCGGTGGGTCAGGCTGCGGAAATCATTGTCGCCACCCCCTTTGCTGATCAGGTCAGCCATCCAGTGGTGCAGCTCATTGCCATCAAACAGGCCGGTCGGAATGGCCGCACCCAGTCGCTCGATGGCGCCCATCAGCGTGGTTCCCTCGCGGAAGAACAGGTCTGAGACAGCTGCGGTCAGCAGCGCGGGAACCCGTTTCATCCTGAACCAGTATTCGGCCACGGCCGGTTTGAGCAGTACGGAGGGGTCGAATGCGAACTCTTTGGGTTCGCCGTCGATGAAGAGCTTGCGGATCTGGTCGGGTGTTAGTCCGTGGGCCAGTCCGGTGGCAACGATGCCCCCGGCCGATACGCCCACGTAGATTTTCATGTTGTTCAGGTTTAGGCCGTTGACCGCCTCATCGAGTGCACACAGGGCACCGATTTCATAAATGGCTCCCAAGGGGCCGCCACCTGCCAGTGCGAGGCCTATACGGCCAGAGCTTTCTGTCTTGTCCATTGTCTCCATTCCACTGAGCGCCACAAATGAAAACGGCCCCGTTGAATTGTTCAGGGGCCGCTTCCATCGAGCTCGGGCCAAGTGTTCTACGACAGTTTAACTCAGTCTACCGGCTTGTCTGCGTGATGACGACGATTAGTGTCACTACGCTGATGCCCCCTTCAAGCTCGAGGATTGCGCATCAGACAAACCAGCTGCTTTGCCTAGTTTACTGCTTGTCTGCTTTTTTGGCGGTCAGTTCATTGACAGCCTTTGACAACTGCTCGATGCGCTTGGACAGGCTTTGCAGATCCTTGTTGGTGGGCACGCCCAGACGTGCCAACGCACGGGCCACGCGCTCTTCAAATACGGACTCCAATTTGTCCCACTGCGCATTGGCGCGACCGCTCACGGTCCCGGCGATGGTGTTAACCTTCTCGGTGACTTCCTGCACGGTTTCGTCTGCCAGCTTGCGGGTGCGGGCCTGCAGGTCTTCGCCTTCTTTTACGAGGTTTTCAAACACTTTGTTTCCTTCTTCCTGCGCCTTGGAGAAAGCGCCCAAACCAGCCAACCAGATTTGCTGGGATTTGTCCTTGATGGAGTTGGCCAGTTGCGTATCGGCCACTTTGTCTGCCACTTGTTCAGTGATCTGTTTAATTTTGTTGCTAACCATTTGTTTGCGCTCCGCAGGTAAATTTTCTCTTGGAATGTGTGCCCACGCAGCAGCGAACGGCACTGTCGATGGTCGCATTATTGCGGTGAACGCATAGAGCACGCACACTAAAGAGTCGGGTCTGTGGCGTGTCGGTGTCGGATCTGCTGCGGTTCTGCTTTGGACTTGCGCTGTGATGGCACCCGCCAAAGCAAAAGGGTCCTGAACGGACCCTGTTTTGCTTCGATCTGTTGCCTGCTGAACCGTCGGCTTTCAGCGCGTCATGATTTTCATCATGACCTTGAACACATTACCGTAGGGCGGTGCCAGGAGGAACATGCCGTTGACGCGGGACTGGCGGAAGATGGGCTTCATCTTGGAGAGCGTCTCAAAGCCGTATTCGCCATGATAGTGACCCATGCCGGACGGGCCCACGCCACCGAAGGGCAGCGAGTCCTGTGCAATGTGCATCAGGGTTTCGTTGATGCTGACACCGCCGGCAATCGTTTCGCGCATCACGTGGTCCTGCACCCGGCGGTTGTCGTCAAACAGATAGAGCGCCAGCGGACGGGGGCGGGCATTGATGTATGCAATCGCTTCATCCAGCGTGTCGTAGGGAACGATGGGCAGCACGGGACCGAAAATTTCTTCCTGCTCGAAGATCGAGTTTGCACTGGCGCCGTGCACCAGCGTGATCGGAATCTTGCGCTGATCGGGGCGAGGCGCGGCCATCACCGGTTCAACGCGGGCGCCGTCCAGACGGGCCTCTTCCAGTGCGTTGATCAAGCGGCGGTAGTGTCGATCCGAGATGATGCCGGTGTAATCGTCGCTGGCTGCACCGGACGGAAACTTTTCCGCCAGATGCGCACGCGTGGTGGCAATGAACTCGTCCACGGCGCCGCGCGGCAGCAGCACATAGTCAGGCGCAATGGAGGTCTGTCCGCTGTTGATGGTCTTGCCGGTCATGGTGCGCACAATCGCGTTGAAGAAGCGCGACTTGTTGCGCCATGTGCTCTCCGTGATGATCAGCGGACTCTTGCCGCCCAACTCCAGCGTCACCGGCGTTAGGTTTTCCGAGGCGGCGCGCATCACATGTTTGCCCACCGGTGTGGAGCCCGTGAACACGATATGGTCGAAGGGCAGGCGAGTGAAGGCGGAGGCCAGTTCCGGCCCTCCGTTGATGACGCGTACTACGTCGCGTCCGACAAACTCGTCCAGTGCGCGCGACAGCACATCGCTCAGGCGCGGAGAGTATTCCGACATCTTGATGTAGGCCCGGTTGCCGGCCACCAGCGCAGCCGTCAGGGGTCCGATCGCCAGATACAGCGGATAATTCCATGGCACCACGATGCCGATGACACCCAGTGGCTGCGGCATGAGTTGCGCGCTGGCCGGGTGGAAGTACAGGCCCACGGCCTTGCGGCGGGGCTTCATCCACTTTCGGCCTTGGGACACGGCATGGTGAAGCCCTTCCAGCGAGGGAAACAGTTCCACCATTTCGCTTTCATGCAAACTTCGGTGTCCGAAGTCCTCACGTATTGCATGAATCATCTCCATGCGGTATTTCTGCAGCATCGCGATGACGTTTTTCAACCGTTGCTTGCGCACCGACCACTCAGGGTAGCGCTCGGCTTCGTAGGCTGCTTTCAGCGCCAGGAAGTCGCCCTCCAGAATGATGTCGGGTGATGTGGCGGCAAATGCGCTTTCAGGTGCGTTCAAGGAAGGTCTCCGTCAGGGTTTTGTATTCGATAGCCATTGATTTTATGTGTGAATTTGAATTTTTTTCCAGCGGCTTGTTTGGTGCGGCGCAATAGAAAATCGGTGTTGCGTTCGCGGATGTTTACAATTGTTTATCTTACTGGTGTGCATGCCCCATGAAAGCTAGGCAGGCGATTGAGCACGATATTGTGCAGTTGCAGCAACGATTGTTGCGCGCGCGTCAGACGGCCGCCGGTCATGCCGGAGTTGAAAGCGCATTGCGGGCGGTTCGCAGTTGCAACCATATTGCCCTGAGGCAGCGTTTTGCTGACTTGCTGAAACACAGGGATGTGAAGCCTGCGGGCGATTTTTTCTTCCATCAGCTTTATCCAGTTGACTGGCCGTATTGGCGTGACCGGCAGTGCCTGGCAACGTTTCCCCGCATGTGCCGCGTCATGCCGCTGTCTGCATGTGAGGTCTTGCTCAAGGCCGTTGAGCTGGACTGGTTAACCCACGAGATTGACGAGCGTGCGGCGCAGGGTACCCATGAAGGAGGCGTCGATCAGGCCCGCCTACATCAGTTGCGTTGCCGGCAGCGCGACGCGGTGGTCGCTTTGGGTCGGGGTTTGGCATCGGTTGCCCGGCTACCCATGATGACCCTGCTGTTGCGTTGTGCCGGGCCGGTTGCCCGGCGTCAGGGCTTGGGGGAGTTGCATGCATTTTTCACGGCGGGGCTGTCCGCGTTCCTGGCAATGCCCGACCCGCATGCGGTGCTGGATGAGCTGGCGTCGGTGGTCATTACGCCGTCAAACGCACAGGCAGTCGGGGGTGAGCTCTGAGCCATGAGTGCAGTCCAAACTGCACATGAGGTGGCGGTGGTCAATCCGATTTGCGACATGGCGGGTATCATGTTGTTTGAGAATGTATTGAGGCGCATTCACAAAACCGCCGGTTTTGTGTAGCCTTTCGCGATTACACGTTTGATCAAGTTGAACTATACCTACGGAGACACCATGACCGCAGACAAGCTGTGGCTGAAAAGCTATCCCGCCAATGTGCCGGCGGAAGTTGACATGAAGCAGTTCGGGTCCATCAAGGACATTTTCGAGCAGAGCACACAGAAGTTTGCCGATTGCACCGCCTTCAGCAACCGTGCGGTCTGGTCCGACACATACATGAGCTATGCGGATTTGGACGAATACACCCAGGCCTTTGGTGCCTATCTGCAGAGTCTTCCGGGTATGCGCAAGGGCGATCGCGTTGCGTTGATGATGCCCAACATCCTGCAATACCCGGTGGCTCTTTTTGGTGCCATACGCGCCGGTTTCACGGTGGTCAACACCAACCCGCTCTACACCCCCCGAGAACTGGAACACCAGTTGAAAGATTCGGGTGCCAAGGTGATCGTGGTGATCGAAAACTTTGCCACCACACTCCAGCAAGTCATCAAGAACACCCCGGTCGAACATGTGATTTGCACCTCAGTGGGCGAAATGCACGGCTGGCTGCAGGGCTTCATCATGAACTTCGTGGTTCGCAAGATGAAGAAAATGGTGCCCGAGTATTCGCTGCCCGGTGCCATCTCCATGAAAAAAGCGCTGTCCATCGGTCGCGGCCATACGCTCAATCCGGTGCAGTTGAACCACAGCGATCTGGCTTTCCTACAGTACACGGGTGGTACCACCGGCGTGGCCAAAGGCGCCATGTTGACCCATGGCAACATCGTAGCCAACTTGCAACAGGCCTCTGCCTGGCTGACCGGCTTGGTCGATGAAGGGCAAGAGACCATCGTCACCGCGCTGCCCATGTACCACATCTTCTGTCTGACCGCCAACATGCTGACCTTCATGAAGCATGGCGGGCACTGTCTGCTGATCACCAACCCGCGCGACATTCC
>SXZD01000172.1 GCA_005788065.1 Burkholderiales bacterium | reverse complement strand
TCATGGGGGATCTCCTGTGATGTTGTCCGAATCGCCTGACAGCAATCTGCTTGTAATCTGAGGTGATGAGCAATATACCTCGTACGCTGAGAGTTTGGATGCAATCTACCTTTTGAGTGAGGTTCGGAAAAACACCCTGAGGACACGATGTATCTTTACATCCTTGTAGCAGCGTTCACGGATGCACCCGCAACGCCACCAAAAACCGCGACACCATGTTGTAGGTGGCCACCACTGCCACCAGTTCAACGGTAGCAGTCTCGCCAAGCGCCTCGCGCAGCTTGAACATGATGCCGCTGGGAACCTCGATATGGCGCGTCATGGCCAAGGTGAGATCACACACCACACGCTCCAGCGGACTGAAAGCACTTTGCATGAAGTGCTGCTCACCAAGCGAGCGAACAGCCTCCAGTTGCTCGGGCTTGCCGCCTGCCTTCAGATACTCGGGCGCATGTTGGGCGAACTCATATTCCGCCCTGTTGAGCACAGCCACACCCAAAATGGCCAGTTCCCTTAACTGCGCGTGCACAGACAGGTTTTGCCGGATTTCGCGCAGGTACGCGTTCCACCCGCGCGCCAGCGGCACGCTGTGCAGCAACATACGGTCAAGCTCCAGCAAGTCCCCTCCCCGCCGGGCACGGATGGCGGAAACAAGATCTGCGGGCTCGCTCAGGTCAGGCGGCAAGTAGGGGATGATGCGTTGTTCTTTGGCGTCAGCGCTCATGCGATGCTCCGGGACTTTTCGCGAAACAGGAAACAAAACCGCCGGAAACACAACATGTGCATTTCCGGCGATTTGCGGTTTGGGTTGAAGGGGACGAAAGCGCGCTTAATCCCGGATATTGTTTTCCTGAACAAACTTGCCCCAGATGGACATCTGCCGTTCGTTAAACTCGCGGAACTTGTCTGGCCCCAAGCCCACAATGTCCATGCCCTGCTGGTCCAGCTTGTCGGAAATTTCCTTGTTCTTGAGCACGGTGGCAATTTCGGAGTGCATGCGGTCTATCACTGTCTGCGGCGTTTTGGCCGGGGCAATCACGCCCCACCAGGCTGGCGCTTCAAAACCCGGATATCCGCTTTCAGCGACCGTAGGCACGTTGGGCATGTCGCGCGAGCGCACCGACGTGGTAACAGCCAAGGGAATGACATTACCTGCATCGGCATGCGGCTTGATGAGAAACAGCGAGCCGATGGACAGCGGGATGTGACCACCCACGGCGTCCTGCATCAGCGGACCGCCGCCCTTGTAAGGCACATGCGTCCAGTCAAAACCGCTGTTTTTGGCCAACTGCGCCATAGCCAGATGCCCCAGACTGCCGGTACCGATTGAACCGAATGTGTTGGGCTTCTTGGCTTTGGCCTGATCGACGAGTTGCTTGAATGATGTGATGCCCGCATTTTTGGCAGCGGCCAGCACCATGGGGGCAGTGCCCACCATGGTGACGTAGGCAAGGTCCTTGCGGGTGTCGAAGGGAATCTTTTCTTTCAGGCTGGGGTTGACCGCGTGGGTGTCGAACACCACGCCGAAGGTGTAGCCGTCGGGCTCTGCCTTGGCCACCGCTGCGGTGCCTATCATGCCGGATGCGCCGCCGATGTTTTCTACAATCACGGTTTGCTTCAGTTGTGCCTGTAATGCGGGTGCCAATGTACGGGCCACCTGATCTACCGAGCCGCCGGGCGGAAAAACGGAGATGAGTCGGATAGGCTTGGCTGTGGGCCATTCGGCGGCCTGGACTGCGGTAGTGACGATGCTGCCGGTCACCAGAGCGGCAATTGCCGCCAGATATTTCACGAACACGGTACATCCCCTTTGGTGTGTGATTTTTGGGTGTTTGATTTGCATGCCGATGGTGGTGTTTTTGCCTTTTGTTTATACGGTGCTACGGATTACCGACCCCACCAGCACCCTGAAGCAGACTAACAAAACACCCTGCGCTTGCACAGGGCACAAGCGGCTTTAACTATCCGTGAAAACCCGCATCTGTTCGCGTCTGCCGCTTTGCGTCACACTGTCGGGCTAAGATACGCGCTCTACGCAAGCGGAACCCACATGACTGTCAAACGCATCGTTTTTTTGGACGACTATGAGCACGCCATGACGCGGCTGGCCAACTATGAAGACATAGCCCAGCACGCTCAGATCTCTGTCAATACATCCCGCCTGCGCGGCTCGGAGCTGCATGAAGCAGTAGGCCGCGCCAACGCACTGGTGTTGGCACGCGACCGCACGCCGCTGAATTCCGAACTGCTGGACCTGATGATCAATCTGGAACTGGTGGTATTTACCGGCACGCGCAACGCAGCACTGGACATGAAGGCGCTCAAAGCACGCGGCATCAAGGTCTGCCACACGGAATGGGGGCCGAGCAAGGATGCCACCGCCGAGCTCACCTGGGCGCTCATACTGGCTGCGCAAAAGCAGTTGGTGGGTCAAACCAGCATGTTGCGGGCCGGGCATTGGCGCAACAGCCAGTCACTGCTACCGGTGTTGCGCGGACAACGCATCGGGCTGATTGGCCTGGGTGAAATCGGCAAGCGCGTTGCCGCATTTGCGCGGGCGTTCGGCATGGATATCGTGACGTGGAGCCCCAACATGACAGCCGAGCGCGCTGCCGAACATGGCGCTGCGTTTGTACCGTTGGAAGAACTGCTGGCAACGTCGGCCGTGGTGTCGCTGCACATCGTGCCCTCGGCTGCCACCAAGGGTCTGCTGGATGCCGCCAAGCTGCGATTGATGCGGCCAGACTCGGTGCTGGTCAATACATCCAGGTCGGTGCTGGTCAAAACACCTGATCTGATTTCTGCCCTGTATGCCGGCCGCCCGGGCGCGGCTGCGCTGGACGTGTTTGACGAAGAGCCTTTACCCGCCAATGACCCGCTGCGAAATGCGCCCAACATACTGCTGACACCGCATCTGGGCTTTGTGGCGCGCGATGTGTTTCAGCGCTTTGCCAGCGATGTGCATGAGTGCCTGAGCGCGTGGTTGAAGGGCGAGCCGCTGCCGAGGGTGGTGGGGGAATAGGTTAAATCAATCGGTCAAAACAAGCGCTCATCACAAGGACCACAACATGCACTCACACAAAAATTCACCTACCCGCGAGAAACAAATACGCACCGACGGGCTGCGTTCGATCCGACTCTGGGTTCCGGATACCCGCTCGCCTGAGTTCAGAGAGCAGGTGCGCCAACAGTGCATCAGCATTGCATCAGACCCGGCCGAAAAAGAAGCGCTGGCTTTCACCGAACAGGCTGCCTCGTGCATAAAGGGCTGGGAATGAGCCTATAGGTATTCAATCTTGGCAAACCAAGCGAATTACCCGTTGACGTAGACGATCAACGAGTCAAGTGATACCGCTTGAGCTAGGTTTTGCGTGTCTGCCCGGAAAACGGCAGACTGCGGCGTTTCTGACTTCCAAGATCTGGTCGATGAAATCGGTATTCCATCCAGAGGCACTAACATGCGAATTCAATTGCCATTTATCTCAAAATGAGATATTGTCATGAGAGTCATCAGCAATAGTGCGCTGAAACGTTTCGCGGAGTTGCACCCATCTGCTGAGATGCCACTTCAGGGTTGGCGGCGGGTCATCGAAAAAAATGATTTTGAAAACTGGGCTGAGCTCAAATCTGCATTCAATAGTGTGGATAAGGTCAGCGAACTGTTTGTTTTCAATATCGGCGGCAACAAATATCGGCTCGTTACCTACATTCGCTTCGAGAAGCAGATCGTGTATGTCAAAGCCGTTATGGATCACGGGGAGTATGACAAAGGATTATGGAAAAAATGAACGCACCACTCCATTTAAAACGCCTTCTTCCTGCTTGGCAAAAATTCAACTCAGCAACCGACATCGGACCAATTCGCGACGACCGTCACTACACCCACATGGTTGCAATGCTGGAATTGTTGCTAGAGGAAACACAGGGTGACGAATCGCACCCTGCCATGGGACTGGTGGACATCATTGGTGACCTGATTGAACACTACGACGCTGTGCACGCCACCCTGCCACCTACAACAGGTTTGCAGGCGCTAAAGTTTTTAATGGAGCAGCACGATTTGAAACAGGGCGACTTGCCGGAAGTTGGTAGCCAAGGCGTCGTCTCAGAAATACTGACGGGCAAGCGTGAACTGAATGTGCGGCAGATCAAAGCACTCAGCGAACGCTTCGGGGTGTCACCGGCCACCTTTTTGTAAGGTCCTTAACACTACTGCTAACGCCCAACCCGACACCCCCTACCCCCTGAACATAAAGTACACCGCCCCCACCAAGCACAGTGCAGCCCACAGATAATCGAGCTTCAGCGGCTGCCCCATGTAGAACACGGCAAACGGTATGAACACCGCCAGCGTGATCACTTCTTGCGCGATTTTGAGTTGCGCCAATGAAAACACCTGAAAGCCGATACGGTTGCCGGGCACCTGTAGCATGTACTCAAACAGGGCAATGCCCCAACTGATCAGCGCTGCGATCCACCAGGGTTTGTCAGACAGATTTTTGAGATGAGCGTACCAGGCGAACGTCATGAAAACGTTGGATGCGCACAGCAGCAGGACAAACTGCAGCCCGTGAGAACCGGGAGCAGTGAAGGAAGCAAACATGACTCAGCTCCCATAAAAGCAAAACAGGACCGCAGTTGTCACCCTGCAGCCCTTGCCAAGAGAAGCTAGTAGCGGGAGGTTCAAGAGACCCTGCCCACCCGTTGCTGACTCAGGCGCCTTAAGCTGCCCTTAGCTGCCTTAGGCCGCCTTCTCCAGTCCAAATGCACGGTGCAGAGCCCGCACGGCCAGTTCCATGTACTTGTCTTCCAGAATCACCGACACCTTGATTTCGGAGGTGGAAATCATCTGGATGTTGATGCCCTCTTCCGACAGCGTCTTGAACATCAGGCTGGCAATACCCACATGCGAACGCATGCCGATACCGACGATGGAGACCTTGCACACCTTGGCATCGCCAATGACTTCGCGCGCACCCACAGCAGGCTTGACCTGAGTGTTCAGAACGTCCAGCGTCTTGGCCAGTTCGTTGCGGTGAACCGTGAAAGAAAAGTCGGTGGTGCCATCCGAACCCTGGTTCTGGATGATCATGTCCACATCAATGTTGGCATCTGCGATTTTGCCCAGAATGCTGTAGGCAATACCGGGACGGTCGGGCACGCCACGCACGGTGACTTTGGCTTCATCGCGGTTGAAGGCAATTCCGGAGACGACGGCTTGTTCCATGTTTTCTGCTTCCTCGAAAGTGATCAGGGTGCCCGAGACCATTTCTTCCTCGAGCGACATCAGGGGGTCTGTCAGGCTGGACAACACGCGGGTGGGCACGCGGTATTTACCTGCGAACTCAACCGAGCGGATCTGCAGCACTTTGGACCCCAGTGAGGCCATTTCCAGCATTTCTTCAAACGATACAACCTTCAGACGGCGGGCATCTTCCACAATGCGCGGGTCTGTGGTGTAGACACCATCCACGTCAGTGTAGATGAGGCACTCAGCCGCTTTCATGGCGGCGGCCACCGCAACAGCGGAGGTGTCGGACCCACCACGACCCAGCGTGGTGACGTTACCGTGCGGGTCTATGCCCTGGAAACCGGTGATGATGACAACCTTGCCGGCAGCCAGATCAGCGCGCACGCGGGCATCGTCGATAGACTCGATCCGTGCCTTGGTAAACGCGCTGTCGGTGCGGATGGGCACCTGCCAGCCAGCATAGCTGACAGCATCAACGCCAAGGCTTTTCAGGGCCATGGCCAGCAGGCCAACCGAAACCTGTTCGCCGGTGCTGGCGATGGCGTCGAGTTCGCGCGGGTCGGGCTGTTCCTGGATTTCTTTGGCCAGTGCGATCAGGCGATTGGTCTCGCCGGACATGGCTGAGGGCACGACCACCATCTGGTGGCCTGCCGCATGCCATTTGGCCACACGACGGGCCACGTTCTTGATGCGCTCGGTTGAGCCCATGGACGTGCCGCCGTATTTGTGAACGATCAGTGACATGGTGTTTCCGTTTACCGTTGTTGTGTTGTGTGTTGAAAGCTAACGCTTGAAACCTTCAGGTGGCTGACATGGCATTCACTGATTCGAGGAATAACCCAAATTCAGTTGCGTGCCCCCTCCGACGATCGACTCCGGATGTTCGCGCGACCATTCAACTCGGTCCAGATACTCCGCATTGATGTCGCCAGTCACATAGTGGCCATCGAAACAGGACGCATCGAACTGCCTGAGAGCTGGATTGACCTCTGTAACGGCGCGCTTCATGTCGGCAATGTCCTGGTACACCAGCGCGTCGCATCCGATTTCCGCTGCAATCTGCTCGTCACTGCGGCCGCTTGCGATCAGCTCACTGCGGGTGGGCATATCGATACCGTAAACATTCGGAAAACGCACGGGCGGCGCGGCCGATGCAAACACGACACGACGGGCACCTGATTCGCGCGCCATCTGTACGATTTCGCGACTGGTAGTGCCACGGACGATGGAGTCGTCCACGATGAGCACGCTCTTGCCCTTGAACTCGACACCGATGGGGTTGAGCTTCTGGCGCACGCTTTTGCGGCGGGTGGACTGCCCCGGCATGATGAAGGTGCG
>SXZD01000171.1 GCA_005788065.1 Burkholderiales bacterium | reverse complement strand
CACATCATCGCCAGCTCGCAGCCACCACCCAGCGCAAAGCCGCGAACCGCTGCGATGACGGGCTTGCGGATGGTTTTGATGCGCTCCCAATTGCGGGTGATGTAGTCACCCGAGAACACATCGGCGAATGAATAGTTGGCCATGGCCGCAATGTCGGCACCTGCAGCGAACGCCTTGTCGCTGCCGGTCACCACCATGGCACCGATATTGGCGTCCGCATCAAATGCAGCGAGTGCGCGACCCAGCTCGTCCATCAGCGCGTCGTTGAGCGCATTGAGCACGGCCGGGCGGTTCAGGGTTACAAGACCGACGCGACCGCGGATTTCAACCAGAATATTTTCGTAAGACACACATTTCTCCTCTAAGCAGGCAATTCGACACCGGCGGGATATCGCTTCAACCGTCGACAGCCCCGGCGGCATGCCACAGCGACTATACCCGAACAGAGGGATGCCAATTTTCAGCCGGCCTGTTTGGCGACAGGGAGCCGCCCCTCCCCTCCGCAACACACCAAAAACAACTCGCAGGAACCCCCTAGACCCCAGCCCTTTTGCCCGCACGCTGCAAATACCTACCCACCGCCGCAGCACATTTCGCTGGCTATTTCCATTTGTCTACGACAAAATAGTACTAACAAAAATACAATACCAAGGGCTTTCATGCATACATTCATATCTGCCGGTGGCAGCGCCATCGCACAGAACCTGGTCAAACGCCTTACTGCGCAGGGTCATGTATGCACCGTGGCGGGTCGCAATCTGGAGAAGCTGCAGGCGCCCTACGCAAACAACCCTTCCGTTGCCTGCCTGCAACTTGACTTGCTGGACAGCGCTGCGGTGGAACAAGCCTTCGCCGATGCCGCTTCGCAAAACGGCCCCGTGACAGGATGGGCGCACTGCCTCGGATCCATTCTGATCGCGCCCCTTCACCGCACAAGCGACGACCAGTGGTTGCAGACCATCAACCTGAATCTGAATTCAGCCGCGTTCGGACTGCGCGCCTTCATCAAGCACCGCAAGGCGCAGGGTGCGACAGGCGATCCAGCCAGCGCCGTATTGATTTCCAGTTGCGCAGCCGGCATCGGCCTGCAAAGCCACGAAGCCGTGGCCGCTGCCAAGGCGGGCATTGAAGGGCTGGTGCGGTCTGCCGCAGCAAGCTATGCCTCCGATGGCATTCGGGTCAATGCGGTGGCACCGGGCTTGACCCGTACTGCCATGGCAGAGCCGTTCCTTAAAAGCGAAGCGCTGCAGCAAGCCGCAGCCCGCCAGTACCCGCTATCCGGGTTGAATGAAGCAGACGACGTGGCCGCTGCCATGCAGTTCCTGCTCAGCGGCGAAGCGGGGCGCATTACCGGGACAGTCATGCCTGTGGACGGGGGCTTTGTTTCCGTCAGACCACTGGTCAAGTGAGGGCATGATGGACGACGACGATCGCAACACACGCAACGGCTCTGGCAACTCCGGACACCAGGGCAACACCGGCGGCGATGCACGTCAGTGGGGTGACAGACCCGGTTCTGCCTACGGACGTCCCCGCCTGCCCCGCAAACCCCACGCTTCTGACGCTCAAGCAGGGGTGCGCAGCAACCGCCGCTTTGGCAACATGCGAGAAGCCGACCGGCCGGCAGTTCGCAGCACGAGGCGACTCGATACCCATTTCGAACCCACAATCTCAGCCGCTGAACATCGGCTCGACCGGGTCAGACCAACCGCCTATGCCAAAACCCGCAATTTCATTGACGGCGCGGTGACGCTGCTCAGTCCCTACATAACCCACGGCTTTCTGAACATTCCAGCCTGCATCGAGAAACTCAGCCTGCAGCACATGCTGACGCTGGAGGACAAGTTGATCTACGAATTTGCATGGCGGGAGTATTTCCACCATGTATGGAGCCGCTTGGGCGACGGAATCCTGTCAGACATCCGCAACCCGGTCTGGCGCGGCCGTTATGAAACCAGCCTGCCGGATGACATCACCCATGGCGCCACCGGCGTGGCGGTGATTGATGCGGCTGTCCGCATGCTGTATGCCGAGGGCTACCTGCACAACCACATGCGCATGTGGCTGGCCTCCTATGTCGTGCATATCCGCAAGGTGGACTGGAAGGTGGGCGCTGCCTGGATGTACACGCACCTGCTCGACGGAGACCTCGCTTCCAACTGGCTGTCTTGGCAATGGGTGGCGGGCACCTTTGCACACAAACCCTATCTGTTCAACGCTGACAACGTGAGTCGCTACTTTGCGGGTATGAACTGCAGCGGCACCAAGATCGACACCAGTTATGTCGACCTCGAGGCGATCGCCCGCGGGCGCAATTCGTTGGGTCCAGAGCCGGGACACCACCCCCGCATCGATCCACCGACTGCCCCCGACTCAGACCTGACGACATTGCTGAGCCGGCACGGCCTGCGCGTCCTGAATGACGACGCACTGCTTAGCCGTCTGGACACAAGTGACATTGAACTGCGTCATCCGTGGTGTCTGGGGCCGGTCAGACCAGACACTACGCCGGTCATCGCCTGGATAGACATGGACTTTCATGACCGATTCGCATGGTCAGCCAAGCGCTGGGAGTTTGTGTTGCGCAGACTCGGCGAAATGACAACCGAGGTCTGGCTCACCCGCACGTCCGCTTTCGTGAAGGCCGTTCGTCACAGCAAGCATGGCCTGCAGGCGATGGAGACATGGAACCCCGGCTATGCCGCATTGAAAGATTGTGACTGCGCCACTCTGCAGGCAGCCCCCCGTTTCTTTGCCAACCCCCTGCAACTGCAACCCAGCTTTACCCGCTTTTTCGACCATGCGATGGCAGGTCGCGAACTGACCCTCAGTCCGCAGACGACATCGCGCCAATCTGCGTGAGGCACTCATGAACTGGTCCACACTCAACCTTCTGGGCTATGCCGGGCTGATCCCGTTTCTGGGACTGGGCGCGGCAGCACACTTCATCCATGACCCACAGCTGCAGGGGTTGTTGCTCAAAGCCAATGCGCTTTACGGGGCCAGTATCGTGAGCTTTCTGGGCGCCATACACTGGGGGCTGGCGCTGGGCATGCATGCAGCGGCCGATCCGCAATGCAATTGCGCTGCTGATGAACACCGGCGCGATGGACAGATCAGCATGCCCAATTGGGACTCGCGCGAATTGGTGTGGGGCATTACGCCCTCACTGATGGCTTGGGCAGCCACCACCCTGCTGCCCGCCCGGGACGCCTGCGCAGCACTGGTCCTGTGCCTGATAACAGTCTGGTGCGTCGACACACGACTCTACAGCCGTCTGGCTTCTCTGGCCCGTTTCCTGTCGCTGCGCACGCAGTTGACGCTCGGTGCCGTCGGCGGACTGCTGATGTCCACCGTGGCCTGAGGCTTCTCTCTTCAGGGGCCTGCCTGACAGCAGCCCCGCTTTTTGCGATGATGTAGCCAACGCCTTTTGCCAGACCGGCAAAAGGCATTTGCGCCTTTGCGGCGCAACCATGAATACCCACAGCAGAAAGACAAAGGAAGGAAGAGGCATGAGCAGCAGCACATTCAGGGCCATTGAACTGACAAAGAGCCCGGAAGGCCAATTCAACGCGCAGGTAACGACACTGGAAGACAGTCGTTTGCCTGACACCGGCGATGTAACGCTGGACATCGATTACTCCACGCTGAACTTCAAGGACGGTCTGGCCATCTGCAACCGTTCGCCGGTGGTGCGCCTGTGGCCCATGGTGGCGGGCATTGATGGTGCCGGAACGGTGCTGTCCAGCGACAATCCAGCATGGAAAGCCGGCGACAAGGTGTTGATCAACGGCTATGGCATCGGCGAAACACACTGGGGCTGCCTGTCTGAACGTGCACGTCTGAAAGGCGACTGGCTGGTTCGCATTCCCGAAGGTCTTAACGCAAAACAGGCCATGGCCATCGGCACCGCAGGGTACACCGCGATGCTGTGCGTCATGGCTCTGGAAAGAAATGGCGTGAAACCCGGCGACGGAGAGGTGCTGGTGACCGGTGCAACCGGCGGTGTGGGTTCGGTTGCCATTACATTGCTCAGCCGACTGGGCTACACAGTGGTGGCCAGCAGCGGCAAGGCATCGCAGGAAGGCTTTTTGAAATCGCTGGGTGCATCCAGCATCATTGACCGCAAGACATTGTCTGAACCGGGCAAGCCCTTCCAGAAAGAGCGCTGGGCTGGCGTGGTGGACTCGGTCGGATCACACACTCTCGCTAACGCTTGTGCGCAAACCCGCTACGGCGGCACAGTGGCAGCGTGCGGCCTGGCGCAGGGTGCGGACTTCCCGTCCAGCGTGATGCCTTTCATTTTGCGTGGCGTAACACTGGCTGGCGTGGATTCGGTCATGGCACCGCAGGCTGTGCGTCAGGAAGCCTGGCGCAGGCTGGCCAAGGATCTGGATCTGGCCAAACTGGACAGCCTAAGCACGGAAGTCAGTCTCAATGATGCGATTGGCGCAGCCCACAAACTGATGGCCGGTGAAATCTCCGGCCGTCTGGTGGTGAACGTCAAGCGTTGACATCAGCTTCGGGGGTGGACATCAAGACAACGAGCTGATGCCACCCCTGCCATCCAACCCTCATGAAGCGCACATCATGCACACACGTGTCTGCTACCGCGTAACGCCGCGCCCACTGTCCCATCAATTCGAAGTCAGTCTGCGTTTCTTTCCGAATGCGGGAGACCGGGAGGTGCTGCTCAGCCTTCCTGCGTGGATACCGGGCAGCTACATGATTCGCGAGTTTGCACGCAATATCGTACACATCGAGGCAGATCAGAATCATGAAAGCATTGTGCTGACCAAGCAGGACAAGCACACGTGGCGGGCAGTGCTGCGAGATGACAGCGCAGTGCATGTTCTGTATCGCGTCTATGCATGGGACATGTCAGTGCGCACGAGTTATCTGGACACGCTGCGCGGCTTTTTCAATGGAACCAGCGTATGTCTGCGTGTGCATGGGCATGAGCAATCGCTGTGCGAAATTGATGTGTGCCCACCGGAAGGATTGGCACCGGTGTGGCAGGTCTCAACAGGCCTGACACCGGCACGCGCTCAGGACGAGTCCGGCAACTTTCCCGGCGAAGGCCAACCCCTGCGCTATCTGGCACAAAATTATGATGAGTTGATCGACGGTCCGGTCGAAATGGGCCTGATGAAAACAGCGCAGTTCACGGCCTGCGGTGTAAAACATCAGATTGCCATCACCGGTGCGTTTGATGATGTGGACATCGACCGACTGTGCAAAGACCTGCAGCCCGTATGTGAGGCACAGATCAAACTGTTTGACCCGCGCGGGCAGGCTCCCTTCAGTCGTTATGTGTTTTTGATTCATGCGACCGACAACGGTTATGGTGGACTTGAGCACCGCAACTCCACCGCACTGCTGTGTTCCCGCAAAGACCTGCCGCACATCGGCATGAAAGACAGTCACGCCGACTACAGAACGTTCCTCGGTTTGTGCAGCCATGAATATTTTCATGCATGGAATGTCAAGCGCATCAAACCCAGCGCTTTCATGGAATACCTGCTGGACCGTGAGAACTACACACGGCAATTGTGGCTGTTTGAAGGCTTCACATCGTATTACGACGACCTGGTGTTGCTGCGGACCGGCTTGCTGACGCCCGTGCAATACGGCGAGGCGATCGCCAAGACATACGGCAGCGTGATGAAGCACCGCGGCCATACACAGCAGAGTGTGGCCGACAGTTCATTTGATGCGTGGATCAAGTATTACCGTCAGGATGAGAACTCACCCAATGCGATCGTGAGCTATTACACCAAAGGCTCGATGGTCGCCTTGTGTCTGGATGCATTGATACGGCGCGAAACGCAGAACCACCAATCGCTGGACGATGTGATGCGCTGGCTGTGGCTGAACTACGGCAAAGCGCAGCGGGGTGTGGGCGAAGAAGAGTTTGCAGACATCGTTCAAGCCAGCACAGGTCTGGATGTGCGCGAGTTTCTGCAGCAGGCGGTCAACGGGACAGAACCGCTGCCGATGGAAGAATCACTGAAAGTATTGGGCTTTCAATTGCAGGCCAAAGACCCTGACAATCGATGCGACTGGGGTCTGACTACGAATGTGATGAACGACTTTACCAATGTGCGCCAGGTACGCAATGGCTCATGCGGTGAGCGATCTGGCATTGCACCGGGCGACCTGATTGTGGCGATAGACGGATTCAGGGCAACATCCGATCAGGTCAAGCGCATGCTGTCGCGCAAGCGGCCCGGTGACATCAGTCGCGTGCATGTGATGCGGCGCGAGCACCTGATGGAGCTGGAGCTGCACTGGGAAGCAGCGGGCGTGCAGGAATGGAAAGTACTTCCTGCCGAAGCAAAGTAACAAGAACAAGCTGTCTTTTTATGCGACGGGCTCAAACTCCAGTTCACTGTATTGACTTGGAGCCCGCCCTGCTTTTGGCGCTGCTGGGTTGCTGGATGCGCAAGTTGGCAACGTTACGATCACAAAAGGAACTGGCTTGAGGTCAAGGCGGACTGCCCCACCACGATGATGCTGAAATCCGCCGCGGCATCACCATTGACGTCACCTTGTACCAACAGCGCAGCTGCACCTTGGTACTGGGTGGCCTGATAGCGCAGGGCACCTGCTTGACCATTTGTGAACGCGCTCGTGGCGATGAAGGTGAATGCCTGATCGCCAGTGGTGGTCGTTACAGCATCAATAGAGCGAACATCCATTTTGTCGATACTGGTCATGTCGGTGATGACATCCACCTGTGTGCCGATAGCCGCACTGTCGAAGACGAAGGTATCTGCACCATCACCACCGGTGAGCGTATCCACGCCGGCGCCACCGGCGAGCACGTTGGCACTTGCGTTACCGGTGAGTCTGTCGGCAAGCGATGAACCAGTAAGGTTTTCAAAATTCAGAATGGTATCTGTGCCCGATGCGCCCGTGTTCTGTGCTGCGGTCAGTGCAAGAGACACCGTGACGCCAGTGGTGGCACCGGTGACAAGGCCGGCGGCATAAGACACCGTGTCAGTGCCTGCCGCGCCGTCGAGAACGTTATTGCCGGCACCGGCAAAGATGGTATTGTTCAATGCGTTGCCGGTGATATTTGCCGCGGCTGTTGTGTTGATCCGGCCATTTTCAACATTACTGCCAAGCGTGTAAGCAGCCAGTGACGAGAAGACCAGATCCGTTCCACCGGTTGATGCGCTCGAATTGGTTTCGGTCACCACATCACCGACATTGTCGACGTAATAGGTATCAGATCCATCACCACCGATCATGGTGTCAGCACCTGCACCACCATTGATGGTGTTGGCTGCACTGGTGCCTGTCAGGTTGTCTGCCTGTGAAGAACCTTCGACACTTTCAAAATTCAACAGCGTATCGGAGCCGGAAGCCCCGGTCGTTTGCGCGGTTGTCAGCCCCAGATTGATGGTCACACCCGTACTTGAACCGGAACCCAGGCCGAACAGATAAGACACCATGTCCGTACCCGCAGCACCATCCAACACGTTGTTGCCCGCCCCTGCGTAGATAATGTTGTTCAGTGTATTACCGGTGATATTCGCCGCGACTGTCGTGTTGATCCGGCCATTTTCAACATTACTGCCAAGCGTGTAAGCAGCCAGTGACGAGAAGACCAGATCCGTTCTACCGGTTGATGCGCTCGAATTGGTTTCAGTGACCACATCACCGACGTTATCGACATAATAGGTATCAGACCCATCACCACCGATCATGGTGTCTGCGCCCGCGCCACCGTTCATGGTGTTGGCTGCGCTGGTACCTGTGAGGTTGTCTGCCAGCGAAGATCCCTCAATACTTTCAAAATTCAGCAGCGTGTCAGAACCGGAAGCACCTGAGGTCTGCGCTGTTGTAAGGGCAAGATTGATGGTGACACCCGTTGTTGCACCCGAAGCGAGACCGAACCGATAAGACACAGTGTCTGCGCCCGCAGCACCGTCCAATACGTTGTTGCCAGCGCCTGCGTAGATGATGTTGTTCAGTGTGTTACCGGTGATATTCGCCGCGGATGTTGTATTGACGCGGCCATTTTCAATATTACTGCCAAGCGTGTAAGCAGCCAATGACGAGAAGACCAGATCCGTTCCGCCGGTTGATGCCGTCGCATTGGTTTCGGTCACCACGTCGCCTGCGTTATCGACGTAATAGGTATCAGATCCATCGCCACCGATGAGGGTATCGATGCCGAGACCTCCGTCCAGCGTATCATTGCCCGCGTTGCCGGTGATGGAGTCATTGCCGGCAAACCCGACCAGATTGTCTGCCCCCGTGCCGCCCACCAGCACTGCGCCGACAAACGCTGTCTCCGCAGATGAGACTTGCTCAGTCTTTCCCAATCCATCAACGTAAGTAGCCCGGGCAACCATGCGCTTGCCACCCTGCGCAGCCGTCAGAACAAAGGTCGCGGCATTGGCACCGGAGATGATCTGTCCATCGGCCAGCCATGAATAAGTAATCTGACCCATGCCATCCGCATCAGACACGGTCGAACTTGCGCTCAGCGTCTGACCAACCATGGCAGTACCGGAGACAGTCACAGCGCCGGACGGTGCGCTGTTGGATGCTGAGGCAGCCATCTGCACGCTGACAGTGCTTGCTTGCTCCGAGGCGAGCCCGCCAGAATCCAGCACCTTGAACTGGAATGACAGGGTCTGTGCAGTACTGCTGCCCTGCGGCAGCTGATACCGAAAGTTACCTGCATCCAGATCGGCCTTGCTCACAGTAGAGCCCGCTGCCAAAGCACTGGATCCGACCAGAAGCTGACCAGACGTCGGCAGACTGACGATCTGCAAGCCGGAAAGAGTCTGATTCGCGTCGCGATCAGAGAAACTGAAATTGGCTGCGGGCAAAGTCAGCAATTGCCGGGAACTGGCGGTCAATACGATGTTTGTGCTGATGGCTGCGTCATTGGCGCCGTTGATATTGACCGCGAGCGTGGTGTTGACCGTTGCAGTGCCGTCAGACACCGTCACCGTGAACTGCTCGCTGGCATTGGCGGTGAGCGCTTCAATCGCAGTATCGTTGGGTGTGTAGGTATAAGCGCCAGTCGCCTTTGTAACGGTCAGCGTTCCGTAAGTGCCGGTGCGGCTGACGGTGGTGCCGTTGTCTGTGCCGTTACTCAAACTATACGTCAGCGTGTCATTATCGCGGTCGCTGGCAGACAGAGTGCCCTGACGTGTGTTGAACGTGTCGTCTGCTGCCGTGTCAGTGAAGCTGATGGCGGTCGGTGTTGCCAGTACTGGCGTATCGTTGGCGCCCGCTACATTCACCGTCAGTGTGGTACTGCTGATAGACCCATCGCGCGGGTTGCCGGCAGTGATGGTGAAGCTCTCGCTTGCATTGCTCTTCAGCGGTTCGATGGCTGCATCATTGGGCGTGTAGGTGTATGCGCCTGTCGCCTTGGTGATGACCAATGTGCCGTAGGTGCCGGTGCGGCTGACTGTTTCGCCATTGTCGGTGCCGTTGGTGATGCCGAAGTTGTTGGCCGCACCCGTGATTTGAATTGTTCCACTGCTGGCTTGCGGATTGTCGTTACCTGCTGTGTCGGTGTAAGCCAGGGCGCTGGGCGTGGAAAGCACTGCAGCATCTGCAGCGCCTGTCACGTTAACTTGCAGCGTGGTGTTGACCGTTGCAGTACCGTCAGAAACCGTCACCGTGAATTGCTCGCTGGCATTGGCGGTAAGTGCTTCAATGGCTGCATCACTGGGTGTGTAGGTGTATGCGCCGGTGGCCTTTGTGATGATCAAGGTGCCATACGTACCAATACGGCTGACCGTATCACCGTTATCTGTTCCATTGCTCAAACCATAGGTGAGCCTGTCGTTATCGCGATCACTTGCAGACAACATTCCGGTACCGGGACTGAACGTATCGTCTCCTGCCGTGTCAGTAAAGCTGATGGCGGTCGGCGTCGCAATTACCGGTGTATCGTTGTCACCAGTGACGTTGATCGTCAGCGTGGTACTGCTGGTGGACGTATCACGCTCGTTACCGGCAGTGATAGTGAAGTTCTCGCTTGCATTGCTCTTCAGCGGTTCGATGGCTGCGTCGTTAGGTGTGTAAACGTAAGCGCCTGTCGCTTTGGTAACGGTCAACGTTCCGTAGGTGCCGGTGCGACTGACGGTCGTGCCGTTGTCGGTACCGTTGATGATGCCGAAGTTGTTGGCCGCACCCGTGAATTGAACCGTTCCGCTGCTGGCTTGCGGATTGTCGTTACCTGCTGTGTCGGTGTAAGCCAGGGCGCTGGGCGTGGAAAGCACCGCAGCATCCGCAGCGCCCGTCACGTTGACTTGCAGCGTGGTGTTGACCGTTGCAGTGCCGTCAGACACCGTCACCGTGAATTGCTCGCTGGCATTGGCTGTCAGCACTTCAATGGCTTCGTCATTGGGTACGAAGGTGTAAGCACCCGTCGCTTTGGTCACAGTCAGTGTTCCGTAGCTACCGGTGCGGCTGACGGTGGTGCCGTTATCTGTGCCGTTGCTCAAACCATACGTCAGCGTGTCATTATCGCGATCGCTTGCAGACAATGTACCGGTACGGGTGCTGAAAGCATCGTCTGCCGATGTATCAGTAAAACTGATGGATGACGGCGTAACCATAAGCGGCGCATCATTGGCGCCCGTTACATTCACCGTCAGCGTGGTACTGCTGGTGGACGCATCGCGCGGATTACCGGCGGTGATGGTGAAGCTCTCTGATGCATTGGTTTTGCGGACTTCAAGCGCCACATCACTGGGCGTGTAGGTATACGCGCCGGTGGCCTTGGTGATGACCAATGTGCCATATGTACCGATACGGCTGACCGTTGTGCCGTTGTCAGTTCCGCCCGTTATACCAAAGTTGTTTGCGTTGCCCGTGCTGGCCTGCAGGGTTCTGCTCACTGCGGCGAACGTATCGTCTGCCGACGTATCCGTCAGCGAAATCGCTGTCGGTGTGGCAAGAGTGGCTGCGTCGTTGGCACCTGTCAGATTGACGGTGAGAACGGTTTCAGCAGTGGCAGCACCGTCAGATACTGTCAGGGTAAACGTCTCGGATGCATTGCTCGTCAATCCTTCGATAGCCGCATCGTTGGGGGCATAGGTATAGGAACCACTGGCTTTGTTGACGGTCAGAACACCATAGCTGCCTGTCCGGGATACCGTGGTGCCATTGTCGCTGCCACCTGTCAGACCATAGGTCAGCGCAGTGTTATCCACATCACTGGCCTGCAACTGTCGTGTGGTGTTGGCGAATGTGTTATCCGCTGCCGTATCGGTATATGCAATCGCCTGCACGGACTGCAATACCGGCAGGTCGTTGACCGCCGTGATATTGACCACCGTTGTACCACTGGCCGTCTGCGACAGCGATGCGTCTCCACCGCGGTTACCGTCCGAGAATGTCCATGCGATGGTGACTGCTGCAGCAGGGTTATCAGATGTATTGGAATACGCGATCTGCTGCATCACAGAATTGACACGCGCTGCAGTGGCCTGCGCATTGAAGCTCAGGCTGAGGGTACCGCCGCTGTTGCCCGTCACGGTACCGATCACGGTATCTGATAAGGTCAGATCACCGCCTTCAACCAGCGCACCCAACGTACCGCCAGCAGCGGATGTGAATACGTCCTGAGAAGTGGCTCGGTTTATTTGAACAGATTTACCCCGATAGATAAGTGCCATGGGGTGGGTTGAGAACGGCGTAGAGTTGTCCATCATCGGCGGTCGTGGTCAGTTCATAGACCACGAATGGCCGACGATGTGGTCAACT
>SXZD01000015.1 GCA_005788065.1 Burkholderiales bacterium | reverse complement strand
TGCACGGTGCCGGCGGCTACGGCATGCTGGTCGGGCCTGCCGCCACCAAGGCCGAGGTAGAGGCCTTCCGCGAAAAGCTCATCGCCCATCCTGACGGTTACATTGCCCAACCTACGCTGGCGCTGTCCACCTGCCCGACCTACGTAGAGTCCGGCATTGCACCCCGCCACATCGACCTGCGCCCCTTTGTACTGTCGGGCAAAGATGTCACCATGGTACCCGGCGGGCTTACCCGGGTTGCGCTGCGCGAAGGCTCGCTGGTGGTCAACAGCAGTCAGGGCGGTGGCACCAAAGACACCTGGGTACTCGAAAAATAAGGAATAACGCCATGCTCAGCCGCACAGCCGATCACCTCTACTGGATGGCGCGCTACATCGAGCGCGCCGAAAACACAGCCCGCATGCTGGACGTCAACGTCCAGAATGCTCTGCTGCCCCAGGACCCCGACGCAGCCGAAAAAGGTTGGCGAGCCATGTTGTCGATCTCCGAATTGCAGAACAACTTCCGCCGCCACCACGATACAGCCACTGCCGAGAACGTGCTGGAATTCATGTCGCTCAACCCCGACAACCCCTCCAGCATCTACCGCTGCCTGCAGGCCGCCCGCGAAAACGCCCGCGCCGTACGAGGCACACTCACCACCGAAGTCTGGGAAACCCACAACACCACCTGGCTTGAGTTGCAGAAATGGATCAAGGAGGGCAATCCGCTGTCCAACCCCAGTGCATTTTTTGAATGGGTCAAGCACCGCTCGCACCTGTCACGTGGCGTGACTCAGGGCACCATGCTCAAGGACGACAGTTTCCACTTCATCCGTCTGGGCACCTTTCTTGAACGGGCTGACAACACCGCTCGCCTGCTGGACGTGAAGTTTCACAGCCTTCCCTACAACCCGCTGGAGCAGTACCGCGCGCACGAACACGAGCACCACACCGACCACGCTGACTACTATCACTGGACAGCCATCCTGCGCTCGGTCTCCGGTTTCGAGATCTACCGCAAGGTCTACCGCGACGTCATCACACCAGCACGCGTGGCCGAACTGCTCATCCTGCGGGCCAACATGCCGCGCTCGTTGCTGGCCTCACTCAACGAAGTCTGCGCGATGCTCGAGGCGGTGGCCAACGATTACTCAGAAGACACCCTGCGCCGCGCAGGCCGGCTGCGGGCAGAGCTGCAATTCGGTGAAATTGACGATATTTTGCAGACGGGTCTGCATCCCTATCTGACGCATTTTCTCGAACGCGTCAGCGACCTTGGCAACCGCATCAGCCATGACTTCCTTGTGCCCTTGATGGACTGACGCATTGCCGACATGACCGGCAGGTACGGCCCCTACCTGACCGGAGTGAAACCGTTCGGGCGTACCCTGCTTGCCACCACAGGCAGCGGGGTTACAATGGACTCATAACAACAACAGCGAATCCACCCATGACCTACTGCGTCGCCATGCGCCTGTCCAGCGGCATTGTTTTCCTGTCCGACTCGCGCACCAATGCCGGTGTGGACCACATCGGCACCTTCCGCAAAATGAACGTCTTCGAAGCAGAAGGCGACCGCATCCTGGTCATGATGACCGCCGGCAACCTGGCCATCTCACAGGCCATACGCCAGGCCATCGAAAAAAAGGAGACTCCGGAGGGCGACACCATCTGGACCGTGCCCACCATGTTTGAGGCCGCTCGCCTGTTTGGCGACGTCATACGCGACATCCACAAACGCGACGGCGAGGCCCTGTCCCAGTTCGGCATCGACTTTAACTGCAGCATCATCTTGGGCGGACAGATCAAGTGCGAGGCGCCCCGTCTGTTCCAACTCTACTCAGCCGGCAACTTCATCGAAGCCACCGACGAGAACCTGTATTTCCAGATCGGTGAGGCCAAATACGGCAAGCCCATCATCGACCGCGTGGTCAAGCCTGACACGTCACTGGACGAAGCCGCCAAATGTGCGCTCATCTCCATGGACTCCACCCTGCGCTCCAACCTGTCAGTGGGCATGCCGCTGGACCTGCTCTGCTACGAAAAAGACGCCCTGCGCGTCACCCGTTTTGCCAATATCGACCACACCAACCAGTACATGGCACTGATCCGCCAGACCTGGGGCGCACGCCTGCAGCAGGCTTTTGCAGAATTGCCCGAACCGGACTGGACCCAACTCGACCAGCAACACAAGGGTCTTGGCCTTTTGAAAACCCAACGGAAAGGATGAACACCATGTTTCAACCCCGTCTGGAATCCGTTCAATGGTTGAGCCCCGCAGGCCTGCAAAATCTGGGCTACCGCGAATGGGGCGACCCCGCCAACCCGCATGTGCTCATCTGCGTGCATGGACTGACCCGTGTCAGCAACGACTTCCACACACTTGCGCAAACCATGGCGCAGCATGTGCGCGTCGTTGCACCTGATGTCCCCGGTCGTGGCCGCTCCGACTGGCTGCCCAACCCGGCCCTCTACAGCGTACCCAACTATGCAGCCGCCATGGTGGCTTTGCTGGCGCGTGCCAATGGCAAAACCGTCGACTGGCTGGGCACCTCCATGGGTGGCCTCATCGGCATGGGCGTCACCAGCCTGAAAGGCAACCCCATCCGGCGCTTCATCGTCAACGATGTGGGCCCCGCGCTCAAACTCGAAGCGCTGCAGCGCATCGGTACCTATGTGGGTCAGCCCATGCAGTTCAAGTCGGTTGAAGAGGCTGTGCCTTACATCAAGGCCATCAGTACCACCTTCGGCCCGCATTCAGATGCGCAATGGCACCAACTCACCGCAGACGTCATCGTGCAGAAAGACGGTGGCTGGACGTTTCACTACGACCCTGCCATTGCAGAGCCCTTCAAGCAGATTTCTGCCGAGCAAGCCGCTTTCAATGAGGCCATGCTCTGGGGTGCGTGGGACAGCATCACCTGCGAAACGCTGATCATCCGTGGCGAAACATCCGACCTGCTTTCGCCCGAAACCGCAAAAGACATGACGCAGCGCGGCCCCAAGGCCAAACTGATTGAACTCAAGGGCATCGGACACGCTCCAACCTTCATGCACGACGACCAGATCGACATCGTCAAGCGTTTCATTCTGGAAGGTAAAGCCTGACACCGTGGTTTCCGTTGTATCTCCTGCTGCCGACAATAGCGACAAAACCCGGGTCATCCTGACCGGCCTGTCCGACACCGACCAGGTCAAGGTAAAAGCCGTCATGGCCTGGGTGGCCGAACGGGCTGCCGGCAAAACGCTGGACACCGGCCAGGCCGTGCTCGTGCATCTCATGGCTGTTGCGGCCCAACTGGCCGAGCTCAACACCGATGCGGCCACCCGCATGACGGGTCTTCTGGCCACGCTGGCCACCATCGACCCCACTGTCGAGAAACAGGCAGGCAGTCTGTTCGGCATGGAAGTCTCGCGCATGCTCAGCAACATCCGCCAACTGCAGAAACTGCGCAGCACGCTCAGTGGCCATGGTTTTGCAGCCAATGGGGCCAACACGGCCGCACTGTGGACCGACCAGATCGAAGTCATCCGCAAAATGTTGCTGTCCATGGCCAGCGATGTGCGGGTGGTTCTGGTGCGCATTGCATCGCGCCTGCAAACCCTGCGCTACTTCACCACGATCGAGTCCATCCGCAATCAGGAAGGCCCCCTGTGGCAGCGCGCCAGCGACCTGGCCAACGAAACCTTCGATCTCTACGCCCCACTGGCTAACCGCCTGGGCGTGTGGCAGCTCAAATGGGAACTGGAAGACCTCGCCTTCCGCCTGTTGCAGCCACGGATATACAAAAGCATTGCCCGCATGCTCGACGAAAAGCGCATCGAGCGCGAACAGTTCATCGAGCAGGCCTTGCGCACCATCCACGACAGGCTGAAGGCCCAGGGCATTGCCTGCGACATCAGCGGTCGACCCAAGCATATCTACAGCATCTACAACAAGATGCAGGGCAAAGGCGTTTCTTTCGACCGACTCTACGACGTCCGGGCATGCCGCGTCATCGTAGATGACGTCAAAACCTGCTACACCGTTTTGAGCATCGTGCACGAAATGGGCACGCCGATTGCCGAGGAATTTGACGACTACATTGCCAGACCCAAGCCCAACGGCTACCAGTCGCTGCACACCGTCATCCGCAACAGCGAAGGCAAAACGCTGGAAGTCCAAATCCGCACTCGCGAGATGCACCAGTTTGCCGAATTTGGCATGGCAGCCCACTGGCGCTACAAAGAAGCCGGTACCGCGGGCTACGACGGCCAAGCCAAACTGCAGGGCGACGCAGACCAGCGCATCACGTGGCTGCGCCAACTGCTGGCCTGGAAGTCCGACGTTACCGGCAGCATGGCAGCCTCCACCAACTGGGCCGAACAACTGCGAGACGTATCGCTGGACGACGCCGTCTATGTGTTCACCCCGCAAGGCAAAGTCATCGAACTGCCACCGGGAAGCACACCAGTGGACTTTGCATACCATGTGCACACAGACGTCGGCCATAAATGCCGTGGTGCCAAGGTCGACGGTCACATGATTCCGCTCAATCAGCCATTGGCCAACGGGCAAACCGTTGAGATCATCACAGCCCGTGGCGACCAGAACAAAAACCCGTCGCGCGACTGGCTCAACCCCGTGCTCGGCTATCTGGCCAGCCCACGCGCGCGGTCCAAGGTCAAGCACTGGTTTGCCCAGCAGGAACTGCAGGAAACGCTGGACCGTGGACGCGACATTGTCGAAAAAGAACTGCAGCGCATCGGACAGACATCCCAGTCCCACGAAACGGTGGCCAACCTCATGGGCTTCTCCGACGCCGAAGGCCTCTACAGCGCTTTGGCTCATGAAGAGCTCAAACCCAGAGCCATTGAAAATGCGTTGGCCCCGCCGCCACCCAAAGTTGAAACACCTGAAGAAGCACTCATCCACCCGCAGCGCAGAAAGCGCACCGCAGCCAATGAAAACACCGTGCTGGTGGTGGGTGTGGATGCCCTGCTAACGCAACTGGCGCGCTGCTGCCGGCCTGTTCCACCCGATCCCATCGTAGGCTTCGTCACGCGCGGCAAAGGCATCAGCATCCATCGCGTGGGCTGCACCAACCTCACCAAAGTGGCGCGCCAGCAACCTGAACGCCTCATCGAAACATCGTGGGGCACAGCAGCCGGCAGCATCTATCCAGTGGACATCATCGTTGAGGCCAACGACAGACAGGGCTTGCTCAAAGACATCACCGAGGTGTTTTCCAAGCACAAGGTCAACGTCATCGGCGTCAAAACTTCGTCCAAAAAAGCGCAGGCCCACATGCAGTTCACCGGCGAGGTCAATGGCGCAGAGCAGCTTTCACAGCTCATGACCCACCTGCAGGACATCAAGGGCGTTTTCAACGTCAGAAGACGCTGAAAGAAAACGCTGAAGACGACGATACCGTCACCGCAAACACAACCTATCCGGGTGAATCCACCGACAAAACTCACATCACACACTAACGATGCCTCATTCCGTCAAAGACAAGGGAGCATCGCATGCGCAGTCAACGTGGTTTGTCGCTGGTTGAAATCAGTCTGAGTCTTGCGCTGGTGGGATTGACCACGGCCATGGTAGCCCGAAACGTCGAGCGCAACAGCCAGCAATTGCTTGCGCAGGCTGAGGCGCAGACCTTGGCCACCGTTCAAAAGGGGCTACAGGGCTACCTGAACGAATATGCCATTCAACTGGTGGAGCAACCCAACCAGCCGGTCGAACGCACCGTCAGGGTGTCGGAGACGACCTCCGAAACCATCACCCTGCCAGCCGGAACGCAAGTGGACCACTCATACTGGCCCTCGCTTGAAAAGCTCAGACAACTGCAGTTCCTGCCCGCTTCACTCAATCTTCAATCCCTCACGGCCAGCGGCCGATCCTTTGTCAGCGGTCCCATTCAGGTCTATGCCAACGCGGGGGATGAGACTCCGCTGCCCAGTGCGGAGTTCTGTCTGCGCGACGGCTGCATCCTTAGGATCAGCGCGTACCCAGACCCTGGCGCCGATGCCATCAGTTCCGCCGGACCGGCAGCACGCACAGCCAATCTGATTGCCCATCTGATGCGTCAATTAGGCATCAACGCCCTGTTGGCTGAAAGCAATGACGGATGGCTTTACAGCAACTCCGGAGGCAAGCTAGCCCGCAGCACCAGTTTGATGAGCGTCAGCGGCGACGTGGGCGTCTATGCCGAATACGCTGTCAAATCATATGCACAGCGCAAACTGTCGGACGCTGTTGCGTGCCCTGCGGGCTTTTTCGGATTCAGTGCAAGCTCACGCAGCAGTACCGATGCCACCGAATATGCAGCCACCTCCCCCACCCGCTGCGTCGCACCCCACGGGCAAGTGCCCGCAGGCCAACAAATAGTGGCTTACGACAACCGCAGCCCGCAGACAGGCTATGTCCGACTGGTCTGTGAACTCTCCAGTGCAAGCGGCGCACTCGTCCTGCAGACTGCAGCAGATGCACAAGACCCACTAGGCCCCACCGACAGCTCCTGTACGCCCTGAGGATTCAGACCCAGTCCTCATGCCCCTTTGTGCGACGGTCAGATACCCGTCATCCACCTGTCTGCAACCGTATGTCTCACCCGAATATCCGAGCCTACCTCACCTTGTCCGGCGATACAGAGTTTGGGTCTGCACAAGCAAACTGTCTCTGCGTTGCAAATGCACGTACATCAAATCAACTTGAGGAGCTCTTATCATGATCCATTCATTCAACATCGCCCATCGTAAACAGGCTGGTATCACACTGGTTGAAACCGCGATCGCACTGGCCATCGCTGCCGTTGTGGTCAGCGCTGCATTTGCAGGCTTCCAGGCCAACGCACGCCGCAGCGAAGTTCGCGACAACAGCCAACTCATTTCCGAAATGATTGCCGACACCAAGCAACTGTTTGGCCCCACCAACCGCTACAGTGCGCTGACCAATGCCAAAGCGATCGCAGCCCGTGTCATCCCGACCAATATGCTCAACAGTGCCGAAACTCTTGCCTACAACAGCTACGGCGGCTTGGTGAGCATTGAAGGCGCTGGCTCTGCAGCCGACACCAACGACCAGGCCAAACTGGTGTTCAGCGATGTTCCGAAAAACCAGTGCGTGGACCTGGCCCTCTCGGTTGAGCGTAACCTGGCCGGCATGATCATCCATCCCGCCGGTACAAGCAGCAACATCTCACGCACGTCCTCCGATGCCACAAATGCCTACAACGCCAAGCCCAACAACGCATCGCCTGGTGACGTAGCAGCAAGCGTTGCAACTGCCTGTACTCAGACATCCGCCAACGGCAAATACGACATGCATCTGTTCTTCACCCGCAACTGATTGCAAGCCGTCCGGACTTGATGGGGCGACACGCTGGCAACACGTTTCGTCGCGTCAGTCCGGATCACCCAGCCGCTTCGCCCGATCCGGCGATACGGCCATACGGGATCCTCAGACAAAATGCCCCCCACAAGGCCGGGCATTTTGCATTTGAGCCACCACATCGCCTGCTGCTCATTCGCGTTACGTCAAACGGGTGAGGACTTATCTGCCCGCTACGCCCACCATCAAACGGTCACTTTCTTCCCCCCCTTTCACCGTGAAAAAAAAACAGCTCACCTACAGCATAGGCGCATGTCGCTGTTGCGCCGCACTACTGTGGCTGCTTGCATTGACCTGTCATGCACAGACAAGTACCCCGCGTGACCAGACGCCCGCTGTTACTTCGTCGGTCCACCCCACGCAGCCGGCGGACGATCCTCTGTTGATACACCTTGCACATTGGGCCATTCACAACAACCCCAGCGTACTGTCCTCCCGCAGCGACAGCGAGTCCAGCCAGCGTTCGCGAGATGCCGCCTGGCAGCAATTCTTACCCACACCGTCCATCAGCATGGACAAAGCCGATCAACCCTCCCGTACCGCGCTGAACCAGAAAACCACCATCGTGCGCCTGCAGCAGCCCCTTTGGCAGGGCGGGCGCTTGAGCGCCGCAGCAGATCAAGCCGATGCGGCCGCCCGCAGCAGTCACTTTAGCTGGCTGGCGCAAGCCCAATTCACCCTTGAACAGCTCATACAAACGGTGACCCGTCACAGGCAATCCCGACATCGTGCCGACTCTCTTGCCAACAGCGTGTCAACCCATGAGCGTCTGCTGGCACAGGTCAGAAGACGCGTTGCCGAAGGTCTCTCGCCACCTAGCGACCTCACTGTTGCAGAAAGTCGTTTGCTCAATGTGAGGGCAGAGCTTGAAACAGCGCGCAGCGACATCCGGCAACAGGAACTGCAATTGCAGCGCTTGCTGGCACGCCGTCTCGAACCAGCCGAGGAGGCAGCCCTGCGACAGCTGGCCATGCCGCCCGTAACAACACTTTCGATGATTGAGCGTAGCGAGGACGCCATGGCACAGACCGCTTCGCAACAACCCCGCGTGCTCAAACTGGAAACCGACCGGGAACAGATCGGTCATCGCATCCGCATCCTCAAGGCCAACCGGTTGCCACAGCTATCGCTGCGACTGGATCGGATACAGGGAGATGTCACCGGTGTCGATCACACAGCCGTGCTCAGCCTGAACACCTCATGGGGTGCAGGGCTGTCCAATGAGCGCGAAATCGAAGCATTGGAGCTGCGCGGGCAGGCGATTGAACTGGACCGTCTGGCCGAATGGCAGGAGGTGCAGCGGCGTCTTGCGTCTTTGCAACAGGATATCCAGATGCAAAGTCAGCGTCACATCCATCTGCTGACGGCTCAAAACCGTGCAGAGGCCTTTCTGCTTTCCACCGAAAGGCTGTATCTGACAGGGCGCAAAGCATGGCTGGAAGTATTGAACGCAGCACGCGAAGTCACGGCGTCGCAAACGGCAGCCAGCGATGCCCTGTTGCAGATCTGGAGCAATACGGAACTGCTGCGCTTGATTGAAACCGGTCCGCTGGCCTATGCCGCCCCAGGGACTTCGACGGACAAACCCAACGATGCCCCTGACCTTACTGCGAACGTTACTGGGAACGTTACTGGGAACGTTACTGGGAACGTTACTGCGAACGTTACTGCGAACGTTACTGCGGACGTTACCGCGAACGTTACTGCGGACGTTACCGCGAACAACACCCCGGACACCAACGCGGACACCAACCGGGACAACTTGCAGACCGACATCACTCTTGAGAACAACAGTCACACAGCCGAGGCCCGCCATGCTGAGCAATGAATCAAAAACAAATCCGCACGAGACGGCCAGCAGCGCTGCTGCCCCTCCCAACCCTCAGTTGCAGCAACGCCTGTTTGCATGGATGGGCATCAGCGCCCTGCAGCGTGAACCGGCCGATGCGCAGGAGGTGCGAGCCATTTTGATGGACTGCGATGACAGCGCCGACAGCGTCGACATCGTCACCGAACTGGCTGTGCAATTCAGGTTACCCACACCCAAATGGCTCAGGCAGCCTGATGCGGGTCTGCTGCCCCTGCTCTGTATTTCAGACGAAGGCCAATGGAGCATCATCACCGACCTGCGGTCCGACGGCGCATGGAAAGTACGCCAGTGGAGCGACGAAAAAAAGCAGGCTGAAGAAATCGAATGCCATGCATTCAGTGAAGGCTATCGCTTCGTCAAATTGCGACTGTCTGCACCGCTGGATCTAGGCAAAAGCGCCATGATCCGCCTGCTGGCAGGCGAATTGAAAGCGCAGAAACATCTGCTGTCCGAAGTGGCCAGCGCTACCGTCACCATTGGTCTGCTGGCGCTGGCTGCATCGTTCTATTCCATGCAGGTCTACAACCGCGTGGTACCCACACATGGCATGGCAACCCTGCTGACATTGACCATCGGCGTAATGATTGCCACGCTGTGCGAAACGGCCATCAAGTGGGTGCGGTCGAGGCAGCTGCACGATATTGCCGAAGTCATTGACCGCAATATGACGCGCCGCGTCTATGCCCGCTTTCTGAACATCCGTCTGGACCAGTTGCCTGCCAGTGTAGGCGCCACCGCCTCGCGACTGCGGGGGCACGAAAGCATACGCGCCTTCATGGTCAGCCTGTGTGCCAACACCCTGGTGGATGCGCCACTGGCACTGCTCAGCCTTGCGGTACTGGCACTGATTGGCGGTTGGTTGGCGCTGATTCCAGCCACCTGCCTCATCCTGGGTCTTGCCGTTGGATTTTCATCTGCTGCAAAAACACAGGCACTGGCAGCCACCGCTTCACCTGCGCGTCACCTCAAAACCGGCCTGCTGGTGGAAAGTATCGAAGGGGCTGAAACCATCAAGTCTGGACAGGGTGGCTGGCGCATGCTCTCGCGCTGGCTGCACTTGTCGGATCTGGCGCAAGTCAATGACCGGGAGATGGCAGAACTGTCCGAACACACGCAGATGATCGCGGGCTTCCTGCATCAAGCCGCTTATGTGGCCATGGTGGCATTCGGTGCCATGCAGATCGGTGTCACCGACATGAGCATGGGAGCACTGATCGCCTGCTCCATCCTGTCCGGCCGCATTCTGGCACCCATCACGCAACTGCCCTCACTGTTGCTGCAATGGGCCAACACCAAAATGGCCATCATGGATCTGGACCGTGTCTGGGGGCTGAAATCCGATCATCCTGAAGGTGTGCAGCCCATCATTCCCGATGTGCTGCGCGGACGCTTTGAATTGCAGGATGTGCGCCTGTCCTACAACGGCCAGGTTGCACTGCAAGTCAAGCAACTGCATATCCGTGCCGGAGAGCGTATCGGCGTGCTCGGTGTCATCGGTGGAGGCAAGACGTCACTGCTGCGCATCCTCTCCGGCATGTACAAACCACAGGACGGGCGCGTCATGCTCGACGGCATGGATATGGATCTCATCCAGAAACAGGCACTGGCCGACACCATGGGGTACGTGCCTCAGGAAGGTCGACTGTTCAGTGGCACCCTGCGCGAGAACCTCATCCTTGGTCTGTCTGACCCCGGCGACGCCATCATTCTGGAAGCCGCACGCCGAACCGGCCTGCTGGAAACTGTCATCAACCAGAGCCAGAAAGGTCTGGAGCGCGAGATCATGGAAGGCGGCGCAGGCCTCTCCGGCGGTCAGCGTCAACTGGTGCACGTAACGAGAGCCCTGCTTCGCAAACCGCGCATCTGGCTGCTGGATGAGCCGACTGCACACATGGACCAGAACCAGGAAATTCGCGTGCTCAACCTGTTGCAGGAAGAGTTGCGAACACGGCCTGAGAGCACTCTGGTGCTGGTCACCCACAAGATGGGAACGCTGGCGCTGGTGGACCGCGTGATCGTTATCGTGCAGCAGCAGATCGTGCTGGATGGTCCGCGCGACGCCATCCTGCAGCAACTCTCCAGCATCGCAGCCCCCAACCAACAGGCACAGGGAGTCCGTTCATGAGCCCGAACACCAAATCACAGTCTCCATCGCCGGTCGCAACCGGTTCGAGTGCAACCGTCAGCGCGCATCCGCGGGCAGGCAAAACCGGATCGATCCAGAAAACCACATTGGCCACCTTGATCGCCCTGATTGCCTGGGCCGGTTTGACGCACATCGATGAATCCGTGTCTGCTGGCGGACAGATTGTGACCCCGGCGCGCATGCAGACCGTACAAAGCCAAGATGGCGGCTTTCTGAGCGAACTGCATGTCACCGAGGGGCAGCATGTCCGCAAAGGCGATCTGCTGGCCGTTTTGGGAAAAGAACGCGCACAGGCAGCCACCCAGGATCTGCGCGCCCAATATGCAGCCCTGCACCTTGCGCACCGGCGGGCCGTGGCGCAGGCAACAGGGCAACGCCCTGTTGCCGATGCAAGCGCTGCACAACATCCGGCCCTGTGGCAAAACCAACTGGCCGTCTTTGACCAACAACAGCGGGCCATCCAGTCGGACCTGACCGCTTTCAACCATGCCATTGAACTGGCTCGCGCAGAGCATCTGATCATGGAAAAGCTCCAGGCCAGCGGCGATATCAGCGAAACAGAATTGATGCGCAGCCAACGCTCACTGATCGAATTGCGTCAACGTCGCGACTCCATCGAACTGACGGCGCACAGCGAAGCCCGCAAGGAAGCCGCGCGGCTTGCATCCGAAATGGAATCACTGGCCCAACGCATACGCGAACGCCAGGACGTATTGCAGCGCACTGATCTGCATGCCCCCATGGATGGCATCATCCACAGTATCCGCCTGAAAACCATCGGTGCCGTTTTGCGGCCCGGGGACGAGTTCCTGCAGATAACCCCCGCGCTTGACCCCGACACACTGGAACTGCGCGTCAGCCCCTCCGACATCGGGCGTCTGAAAACCGGTCAGCATGCCAGCGTCAAACTGGATGCCTGGGACTACAGCATCTATGGTGCGCTTGACGGCGAGGTGGTAGACATCAGTCCCGACACCGTCACCGAACAGGGCTATCCCCAGCCACAGACCTACTACCGCGTACAAGTGAAAGTGCACAACAAACCGGAAAACCACAAACTGGATGTATCGGTACTCAAACCCGGTATGCGCGCCAACGCCGACATACTTACCGGCCAGCGCAGCCTGCTGTGGTATCTGACCAGTCCCATCACGAGGGCCTTCGGCGGCGCATTGAAAGAACGCTAAGCGAACGCAGCTTGAAGGGGCGGCGGTGCATCTACAATCCGGCCCGATGGCCTGAAAGCGCCCCGCCTACCTCCCCCGTCCCTGCCCCTGACGGCCCAGCGCATCAGCCAGATCATTGGAAATGCTGAACTGGCCCAGATACAGAAACATGATCAGCCCGCCCAAAATCAACAGGATGATAAGGTTGAGCAACTTGGCCACTTCAGCAATCTCTTCGCGGATCTGCGCGTTTTCACTGGTACCGAGCTTGATGATGAGCTTGTCGAACTGGGGATTGTGCCGGATGCTCGAAGACAGCCGGGCCAGCAGCTTGGGCCCGATCAAGCCCAGCGAAAATGCCTGGATGTATTCGGTTGGATTGACCTGCAGGCTCACCAGCACCCGCGTCAGGTGCCAGCGCAGCCATGGCGTTGAATTGGGCAGCAGGGCTTTCAAAGCCTCCGTCAGGGTCATGCCGCTTTGCAAGAGCACAGCCAGCGAACTCAACAACAGGGACACCTTGAAGTCACGGTAAATGCTCAAGGGCAAAATGAAAGGGCAAATGGGCATCAACATCAACCCGGCACCGCGGGGCAACTGTTCAAATGCCGCGCGAATGAAACCCGTCCACCGGGGCAGCCACCACGAATAGATCATGACGGTGGCCACTGCACCCAGCGCAATCATCACCCCATGCGCCTCTACGGCCTCGCAGAAACTTCGCACCGCCTGGTTGAATGGTGTCCAAACTTCAGGGGGTGCCATCTTGACCATGATGGGCAGGCTGATAGTGGACATGACGTAACAGAATGCAGCAATGCCGGGAATCTGTATCATCGGCGGAATGATGGCTTTGCGTATGATGTCGATCACCAACCCCTGCTGTCGCAAAGACTCGGCCAACATGCGCAGCGTATCGGATTTATTGCGGGTAAAGTCCAGCGCCGTCAGCATCAACCGGTCAGAGGCTGGCATCACCCGACCAATGATATCACTCATCCGGTAAGTCTCACCCCAGGAAAGTGCCTTATACATCTGCGAGAGTGCCTTGTAGCGACTGCTATCGGAGGTGGCCGGGTCTTTGGCAATCCGCATTTCCTCAAACAGGAATGTCTTGAACTGTTCGCGGCTTTCGAATGATTTTGCCAACTCCTCATAAAAGGCAATCCGCTTGCCCTGAAAATCCCGCAAACTCAAACCCAGAAAAAAATCAGCCAGAATATCGCGCACGCGCAGCAGCCATTCCATCTCAGAGCCTCTCGTAAAGGTCGAAGTTTTCGAAACGTGCGCAGACCCGTGGGTCTATCATTCCGCGCAGGGCTTTGCTGACGGCATGCTCGAAAACCGTCTTGCCCTGCATATTGCTGGAGGCCAGATTGCGATCTGAAAATGAGCGGTAATGGTCAATCGCCTCCTGGTCCTTGCGCTCACGGATAAGCGAAAGCCAATGACGGTCGGGTACGAACAGTTCTGCCACCACGGTAAGCCCGCGGGTGCCACGGCCCCGACAATGCTTGCATCCGGTGCTCCTGCGAAAGAAAAGGCCGGAAGGATCACAACCCAGATATCGATCAAATGCCTCGGAGGTCTCAAGCGTGCTCTGAAACTCCGGATGATCGCGGGTGAATGCAGACAAGGGCAGACGGCAATTCGTACATAGCTTGGGTACCAATGACTGGTAGCACAACAGACTCAGGATATGCGGGTTGGTCAACACGAAGCGGCTCATGCCGATCTCACTGTCGGTCAGGCGCGGGATGATGCCGGAGATCAGGTGCGCGTGTACGGTCGCACAGGCCATATGACCCGTCTCCACAATCTGCTGACCTGCAGATGCCGTAGCCTCGTCGCGTATCTCGCCCATCAGCACACACCCCGGATCAGCGCGCATCAGTGCGGCAATCACCTCGCCATACTTCAAGGCGGAACCCGCCTTGTCTATCAAATCGCGCTGCACCGGTATCTGATGTACACCCTTGAGCGGATACTCCACCGGGTCCTCTACGGAATAGAAGGCATCACTGCCATTGGAGGGGTGGGTCTCGATGAAGGTTTTAAGGGACGTGGTTTTACCGGAACCGGTCACGCCGGCAAACAGCACAAAGCCCGATGGCAGACTGGAGGCTCGCTTGAACGATTCAATCTGGTTGAACTCGTATCCCAGCTGTTCATAGGACAGCGTGGGCTGGTCCGGGCTGATGTCGAGCAGACGGCAGACCACTTTCACACCGTTGGCCCCGCGTATGGACTGAAAACGCAGCGACACCCGCTTGTTGGCCACCTCGTGGGGCTGGATCATGCAATACAGATTCTCGCCGAGCGTAAACTGCGAGTTGCTGTTGGAACCGCGATAAGAGGCATTGTTGTAAGCCCATGCAACCGCCCGCTCAGCGCGAACGGATGTGTAGATACCGCCGTTCTCGTCATTGAGAGCCACCAGATCGCCGTCCACACGGATTTTCACTTCCGCCTTGCCGTTGTTCACCTGTATGTGCAAGTCGGTCGCCCCCTCCTCCACCGCCACGCGCAGCCAGTGTTCAAACAGCATTTTGGAACGTGAGCGCGACTCATCCGACCCCAGCTTGACCGGCTCATCCGATGCCTCCACCGGGCTTAAATCAACCAGTTGTTCGATGATCTCGGCAGAGCAGACGACCGGCTCGGACTCTGTTCTGTAACCGGATGCAGCCAACGTGGCACGCAGGCCCACCAGCAGGATGCGCAACTCCGGGTCGGAGGGATCGCGCATGACGAAGCGCGACCGTCGCAAACCGGTTTCAATCACGCACAGGCGCCCCTTGGTCGATTCGGGCAAGCGCAACAGACGCGATTCGTCGTACCCGCTCAGTAAACGGGTAAATGCAGGAACATCACTCAGGCGCGTTACGATCTCCGACATCTGTCTTTCCTAGTGCAGTAACGTCTTGCCAACCGCCAGAAACACCTTCGCGGATGAACCATGCCAACCCGCCAAGGTCAGCCCGCCCTCATCAACCCGCAGAACCCGAAAGCCCATCAGCTCGTCATCTTTCTCAAGATCGATCCGTCTGCCGCTGGGCAAGATGAGTTCAGCCATCAAAAGCTCGCCACGGGCATAGATCGACACCAGCCGTATGACCGGTCGATCCAACGATTGGGGCACAGCCTGCACCTCACCGGGGGCGCCGGTCGGTATATCGCTGCTGCCGGAGGACAGGCCAGACGTTCCGGTCGGTACGCGATCGACTGCATTTTTTCCGCCCAGCAGGCTTCCGAGCGCGCTTTCATCTGCACGGGTGGGCGGCACATTGATGGGACCTGGTGCCAATTTCACGGTGGTCGCCGCAGAAGAACCCCGTCCCGCCGACAATGCCATGACCCGGTCATACAGACGCCGCTCGGCTGACTCCCGCTGCAGTGCCATGACCGTCTGCACATCCAGCGTGGCGGCTTTGCCCTGCGATTCAACGACAATGGTTTTGGCATTGGCCTTGAGATCCTGGGTATCGGTGGCAGTTGCTTTGGATTTGTCGTCCGTCGTCGGTGCGGCTACATCCGGCGGGCCCGCAACGGCAGCGCTGCCGGTGCCGGAAATCTCTTGCCCGGGGACTTCTTGCGCGGGAAGGGCTGTCGGGCGCGGCGAACTGCGCAGGGGCTTGGCCGGCTTCATGTGTTCGCTCCACAGATAGCCGCCAAGCGCACCGGCAATCAACAGCGTCAACACGATGGCGCCGATCAACAGGCGCTTGCGATGCTGGATGAGAAAGTGTCTAACGGTAACCATAAATGTCACCGTTCAATTCAAACTGCAACAATTCAAGCAGGTTTGTGCGCGAAGGTTCGATCACAAGCCTTACTTCACGCCAATAGGCAGCCCCCGAGTAACGCTCCAGCAAACGATCTAGGCTGACCCAATCGCCCGATATGCTGATGGGGTAGCGATGCACCATCAACTCGGCCGCAAGGCGCGGCGCCCCCTCCGGCCACACGATACCGTTGCATTGCAGGGTGGCTTTTATCTTCAGTTCACGCAGGATGAGATTTTCACGCTGGCAGAGCAATTCTGCGTCTTCACGCCCCCTGATCCGCTCCACCGACTCCGGGCCGGACAGTGCAATCGTATGGGGGCGGCTTAACTCAATACGGTTCTCACGCGAGCCGATGGTGCGCTTGACCTCCTTGCCAAACTGCGCGAGCAGGCGCGGATCCGTTCCCTCCGGACTGGTCCATGTGTAGCGACACTCCGTATCGTTACAGATGGCCAGACGCAGTTGCCAGCCTTCGTGGCTCAAGGGCATTTGCATCATGTCGATCATCACATCCTGCACGCCGCTGGCAGACCATCCCAGCTTGCCGATTTCCTCGAACAACAGACGCGAATACGTCTGCTCGGCTGTCGGCTTGGATTTGGGGGCTGTCGTCTTGGGTTTCGCAACAAACTCGGTCCACACATACCAGGCCACTGCCAGACAGGTTGCAACCAAACCGACGAAAATCAGGATCGCCTGAACCGGCCGCTTTTTTGCATCAACCAGACGGGGTTTTCTCGGAGGTCTTAGCATCGCACTTTCCAATGTCTCCGAAAACCAGCTGATACCACTGATATCAGTGAACTCGGGAAAAAGAACCAGATCATTGGTCAAACATTGCGCCGGTACACCGGTACCGAGATTCTCCAGATAATTCGTAACAACGTCTTCGACGGCACTGGCCGGTGCCACGTAGTCGAGCGCAACCAGTCCATTTTCAAAAACCAAAACAGCGTACTGCCGGACATCTTCACTTTCTTCAATCTTCCAGACCAGCACAAGATTGTCGTGCGCGAAGAACTTCTTGACCGCCAGCACAAATGAAAATATCCGCGGCCTACGGACATCGGTGACTGGCATGCGACCCCGCTCGCAATAGCCCACCTGTAGCCCCATCGGATTCTCCAGCACGCACATCCGATCAATTCCCTGCTTTTGTGCAAACTCGGAGACCAGACGCTCACGCTCGCGCAAATCTGTCTCAAACAAGGCATGCCACGACAACCCCGCCACCAGAAAATCCGAGCGCCTTCGCGATACATGCAGGATGGAACTTTGTGCGGCCATCAGAGCAACACCACCCGAAGGAAGACCAGAAAATGCTGGTCACGGTTTTCTGATACCTCTGAGCCACCGAACAGGACAGATGCGCTCTCGGTCAATGACTTGCGGGTCTTGCTACCCGAATTGTTGCCAAGTCCAGTGATGGCGACCACCTCTCCCGGCTTGATGGAGACTGTGAAGTTGTCCTGAACGATGGAGGTGGTCGGAATCTGCAGCAACTGGCGCGTGGCGCCCTCACCGGTCTCAATGCGGTTCAGACCCAGCAGGTCGGAGAAGCTCACAGAGAACTTGATCATCACGCTGTTGTTTTCGAGAATGAACGGCATCAGCATGATCTGGTCACCCACTGTGACGGATGCGGCTTTCAGCCCCGGAACAGCGGTACCTCCACCCAGACCTCCGGTGGTGCCAGCCGTGGTTTCGGCCAGATAGCTTTGCGACAGCAGTTTCGATTTGCGGACCCACTGCCGGTTCATGGCCATCAGATTGAAGGGGCGGTGCTGGACGGCATAGCCCAACTCGCTGAGCGAATTGATCATGCTCTGGATATTGCGCGGCGCACCGGCCAAGGTTGCATCCGTCAGCTTTCCGTTCATCAGATTCACGCGTGAGTCGGGCATGTTGAACACCCCGATTCCACCTGTAGCACCCGTGCTGCTCAAGCCCACGTCCATACCGGGAAACAGACGCTGATAAATGAGGGTCCAGTCGGTTCCGAATTCACGCCGGGAGTTCGTGGTCACGTTGTAGATATCCACCTGCACCAGCACCTGACGGGTCATGCTCGCATTTTCGGTGCGAATGAACTCGCGCAATGCCCGCAACATCAGTCGCGAGGACCGTACCAGCACACGTCCGCTGCCCTGGGTAACAAACACCTTGGAACCCGGCACGGCTGCAACCATGCTCTCTATGAGCTTGATGGTTGAATCGTAGGTTTCCATCTGGCTTTGCTCACTGAAATCCATGGACAGGGCGCCACCGACGCTGCCGGCAGCGGCACCGGAAGAACCGCCGGATGAACTGCTGGATGAACCGCCACTGCGGCCTCCACTCATACCGGTACTGCTTGTCTTCAGGTCGAAGCGGCCACGTGTAGGGAACATGGCCAATTCAAACACCTCAGTCTGGAATCGCGAAAATACGATGGTGCCATCCTCGTACGACCAGCTCAGATCCAGCCTGTCGGTCAGATGATTGAGAAAGCCCCTCAAATTTCCCCGCCAACGCAACAGATGGGGCGGGATTTCCTGGACTTCAAACCGGTTGGCGCGCGCAGATACGGGGCGACGCTGCGTCTGATCGCCCTTGAGTGCCTCCCGACGGTTTTTCTCTTCTTCCTCCAGCAACTCGGACTCTTCGATGGCAATCGACTGCTCGATACCCGCATAGATATCCGGCAGTATGCGAACTGGCGTTCTGGCAATCTGGCTCAATCGGTGAGCCAGTGTATCCAGACTCATGCCGGTTTCTTCCATCGAATAATTCAGTGTGAACGGTTCATAGAAAAGCGGAGGAAGGCGCTGCTCTTCAAGCAAAGGCAGAGGCGCTGAGGCCACCCACGGATGCGGACTGTGCCGCAAAACTTGAATCTGCTGCTGCCGCTTGGCTTCGGCCTGCGCCATCTGGGCACCCCCCTTCACCGTTTGGGGGTCGATGGGCAGGGACTGTATCGACGAGTCCACCGCTGACTTGCTGTTGGCTGGCAGGGGCGGTTTACCGGCTTTCGGCCATATCTGGCATGCGGATAGCAGTATCAGCGCACAAAGGGACAAGACGGCACTCGTCCGCCGCATGAGAGTCCCGGAAACGGGATGCCGAATGAGTCGATAAGCCATTTCAGCGACACTCCTGACTCTGATCGCCCATCCGCGTTATGCGGACCAAGGGCGGCGTGTTGGCATAAATGCAGGCCTCCAGCGGATAGCTGGAATTCAGGATGCCGGGCGACATGAGCAGACGGGTCAGTGCGCTTTCATATGTGCCCTCAAACCGCGTCGGTGCTGCAATCGGAAAATGGCGATCCGCATCCCAGCGGAATGCGTAACCGGCCTGCTGTGTCCAGCGCATCAAGGCCACATCGATGCGCTCGTCCTCCAAGGCAAGAACCCACATCGGCGGCTTTGCAGCAAGCGGCTCTGGCTCGGGGGCACGTGGGGACATCACCGGTGGGAGCGGAACAGCGGGACCAGCGGGAACAGGTACAACCGCGGGTGCTGGCGGAATGGCAGTGGCAGGCAGCGACGCAGGCTCGGGAGGAGAGTCGGAAATGACCGTGGGGATGACAGTGGGGATGACAGCAGGGTTAACAGCGTTGACGGGTGGGTTTGCCGCAGCAGGCGCCAAGGGCTCTGCACTGTCAACAGTTTGCGATACCGTGACGCGGGTGAGGCGACCGATGCTGTCTGGCAGGCGATCCTGCGCTCTTGCCGTGGCAGCCCCCATCAACGGCAACAGCCATGCAAGGCATGCAACTGCCGCGATGCGGTTGCAGGCATGATGCCGGTCAATCTCAAGCCACAACATGGAAGTACCCCGGTCAACAATAACGTCAACCGAGTATAGGTAGCCCTGTTCAGGGCATGCATCACCTCATCGGGTATTCAGCATGTGTCACGCGTATGCAAACGAAAAGCGACAACCGGGACGATGAATCATGGCTTGGCCCTATCGGTGTGCGCATGGGCAGATGCAGATCCGGCTCTCAATCCAGATTTTCTGAATACCCCTGCGCCAAACGGGTTAGCAACAAGGTGTGGCAATTGGCTCGCGCATGCTGTGTGGCTTTTTTGCGGGTATACGTACCGGTACTGTCCATGATCCACGACAGTTGTGTGTCGGCCAGCAAGGCTTTCAGTCCTTCGTCGAGCACCCGCTTTTTCAGTTTTGCGTCCAGCACTGGAAATGCGATTTCAACCCGACGAAACAGGTTACGGTCCATCCAGTCAGCGCTGGACAGGTACACATGATCCGCACCGTCATCATGAAAATGATAGATGCGGCTGTGCTCCAGAAAGCGCCCGACCACCGAGCGTACGCGGATGTTCTCTGACAATCCTTTGACACCCGGTCGCAGCGCGCAAACCCCGCGTACGATGAGGTCTATTTTCACGCCGGCCCGGCTGGCTGCATACATTTCGCTGATCACACTGGGCTCGAGCAGCGCATTCATGCGCGCCATGATTCTGGCGGGACGCCCAGCACGCGCGTGTTCTGTTTCACGGCGTATCGCAGCCAGCACATTTTTCTGCATGGTAAAGGGCGACTGCCACAGGTATTGGGTGGAGCGAATTCGCCCCAGACCTGTGAGCTGCTGGAACACCTCGTGTATATCGCTGCAAATGGCCTCATGGCATGTGAAGAGGCCGAAATCGGTATAAAGCCTTGCCGTTCGCGGATGATAGTTTCCGGTACCCAAATGCACATAGCGCTTCATGACCACCTTGCCGGACTCCTGCTTCTCGCGTCGCACCACCAGCAGCATCTTCGCATGTGTCTTGTGGCCCACAACACCGTAGACCACATGCGCGCCCACCTGTTCGAGACGGGATGCCCAGCGGATATTGTTCTCCTCATCAAAACGCGCCATCAGCTCGACCACAAC
>SXZD01000170.1 GCA_005788065.1 Burkholderiales bacterium | reverse complement strand
GCGTCGTACAGCGAACCACAGCGGGCATTGGCCGCGTTCAGGGCATAGCGGGCGTTCAGAATGGGCACCACGAGCTGCGGACCGGCTTGCGTAGCCAACTCTGCGTCCACATTGGCTGTGGTGGCCTTTGCACCAGTCGGCTGGGGCACGAGGTAGCCGATTTTCTCCAGAAATGCGCGATAGGCCGGCATGTCTTTGATGGGGCCGGGGTTGGCTTTGTGCCATGCGTCCATTTCCAGTTGGATACGGTCGCGCTCGGCCAGCAAGGCCGCATTCTTGGGAGCCAGCTCGGCCACGATTGCGTCAAACCCCTTCCAGAATTCGGCGGCAGACACACCGGTGCCGGGCAGCACTTCGTCTTCAATAAAGCGGTACAGGTTGGTGGCCACTTTCAGGCCGTGCACGGTGGTGCGTTGCGTCATGTCAAACCTCAGCGTTGCAAACGTGGAAATTGAAATCAAAAAAGATGGAACAGCGCGTCAAAATCGCCAAAAAAGCGCCAGAAATCAAAGCGGCACCGCAAAAAGCACAGAGCCGGGGTAGCTATTCGGAAACCCTTGATTGTATTCGATTCCGCCTCCCGATGGGAGGGAGACCCCACCGGGGCTTACCCCCTTGCAGACTCACCCCATATGCCCGCCCCCGCTGAATTTTGGTTATAGTGAGACAAACCCCACTGACGCGCGTGAGCGAGAAACTTGCCACGCACCTGCCAGGTACAAATACCGCATGAGCACCCCGATTTTGCCGCTGTCTTTCCCTCCGGAGTCCCGCATTACCCTGACCAGCGGTTCCTTGGTCATCGCAGGCGTATTACTGTGTCTGACCCTGAAGCTGGGTCCCGCCCTGCTGTCAACCCTGGCACTCATCACCATTGGCCTCAAAATCCAGCAACTGCTGGCGCGCGCACCGCTACATCGCCTTATCATCAGTTGGATCTGCGCTGGCATCCTGCTGGGCTTGCTTACCGGCGCAGTGGCCTTGGGCTCGACCATCATCCAGTTTGTCGCCACACAGGCACAAAGCCTGTTGCCCGACTTTCTGGACCAACTGCGCAATGTAGCCAAGCGGTCCACCATCGAGGCGCTCAGGGACCTGGGCGATCTGGACAATGCCGAGGTAATGGAACATCTGCGCGACTGGGCCAGCGGTCAGGCCGCCCTCTGGATGGCGATGACGGGTGGCAGCCTGCGCTTTCTGGCCCAAGTGTTTTTTGCGGGCTTGATCTCGATCAGCATGATCGTGCGCAGCGTCAGTCCGGTTCACATCGGACATGGCCTGTCCGGAGGACTGATCAGGGAGGGCGAGAGTTTCCTGAACTGCTTCTCCACCCTTTTGCTGGCGCAACTGTACGTGTCTCTGTGGAACACCACCTGCACCATCATTTATGTGTACGCACTGCTGCCGGCTCTGGGCATCGACCTGCCACTGCGCGAAGCCCTGGTGGTGGCCACATTCCTGCTGAGTTTCATACCGGCGCTCGGCAATGTGCTGGCCAACTCCATGACGGTGGTGCTGTGCCTTCAATTTCCGCCGTGGGTGCTGGCGCTGTCGCTGGTTTACCTCATTTCCGTGCACAAAATGGAATACCTCATCAATGCACGGGTCTTGAGCAGTGCGTATCAAGCCAGCGTGGCCGAATTGCTCGTCTGCATCGTACTGGGCGAAACACTGTTCGGCCTGCCGGGGCTCATCATCCTTCCTGTCACCTATCTTTACTTAAAAGACCTTCTAAAACGGCAACGCATCTGGTAACAGCGAACAGTTGTTCGCTTACAATGTCTCCACAAGAAAGAAGATCCGGAGACATGTCACATGAGCGATATCCGCAGTCGCATCCGCCTGCTTGATCTGGCCGGCAGCGCCGTGGCCATGGCGCCCGACCTGCCGCAGATTGCCAGCAACCTGCTTGGTTTGGCGACGCTGCGCAAAAACAGCCATCAGTCGCTGGGCAAAGTCTTTGAGCGCTGCGCTGCAGAGTTCCCCGACAACAACGCACTGGTGTTTGAGGACCGTACCTACACCTACCGCGAACTGAATGAATGGGCCAATCAGATGGCTCATGCACTGACACTGCGTGGGGTTCGCAAAGGCGATTGCATCGGACTGGTGCTGGAAAACCGCCCGGAACTGGTCGCAGGTGTACTGGCCACCGTCAAACTGGGGGCCGTAGCGGGACTGGTCAATACCAACCAGAAAAACGAAACGCTGCTGCACAGCCTGAACCTCCTCAAAGCACGTGTGCTGATCATCGGACAGGAATGCCTGCCCGCCGTGCGTGAGGCTATCGGCACCAGGGAACTGAAAGCCATGAACGTGGTGTGGGTGCCGCAATCAGAAAAAGACAGTCAACCGGCCGGCATCGACAACCTGCTGGAACTGGCGGAACCTCGCCCCCGCACCAATCCGCGCAGCACGCAGGAAGTTCTGGCCAGCGACCCCTGCTTCTACATTTTCACATCGGGCACCACTGGCATGCCTAAGGCGTCCATCATGACGCACTTCCGCTGGGTATCGGCCATGAACGGCTTTGGCAGCGCACTGCGACTGCGGCCCGATGATGTCTTTTATTGCTGTCTGCCGCTCTACCACAACAATGCGCTTACAGTAAGCTGGGGCAGCGTTTTGTCTGCGGGCGCCACACTGGCATTGGATAAAAAATTTTCGGCCAGCAAATTCTGGGACCGAGTTCGACACTATGATGCCACTGCGTTTTCCTACATCGGCGAATTGTTGCGCTACCTGTTGAACCGGCCCGTCAGCCACAACGACCAAAATCACACGATCCGCCTGATTACCGGCAACGGCCTTCGTCCGGAATTGTGGGAAAAGTTCGAGCGGCGTTTTGGCATCGACCGCATTCACGAGTTCTATGGCGCAAGCGAATCGAACATTGGCTTCATCAACGTGTTCGGACAGCGCAACACGGTGGGATTCACACCCATGCCCTTTGCCATCGTGGCATGCGACCCCGTCACCGAAGAACCCATGCGAAAGCCCAACGGACGCATGGTGCGCGTGAAAACCGGCGACGTGGGTCTGTTGATCAGCGAAGTCAGCGACCGGCATCCGTTTGACGGATACACCGATGAGCAGGCCTCTGAAAAAAAACTGCTGCGTGACGTTTTCAAAAAAGGGGACTGCTGGTTCAACTCCGGAGACTTGGTTCGCTCACAAGGTTGGCAGCACATCCAGTTTGTTGACCGCTTGGGCGATACATTCCGCTGGAAAGGCGAAAACGTGGCCACCTCCGAGGTAGAAGGCGTTCTGGCGCTGGCCGACTCCATTGAGCATGCCGTGGTATATGGCGTGACCGTACCCGGACATGATGGCCGCGCGGGAATGGCAGCCATTTCGCTCAAGCCCGGATTCAGTTTTGAAGGTGGGTTGCTTGCCCAGCACCTGCGAACCCGTCTACCCGCCTATGCGGTACCTGTGTTTATCCGCATCCGCGAAGAACAGGACACAACAGGCACATTCAAGTATCAAAAGAGCCAACTGAAGAAAGACGGTTTCTCACCGGAAACACTGAAGGATCCTGTTTATGCACTGCTAGACGGAGGCTCATCGTATGAGCCACTCACGCAGGCAGCTCATGCAGAACTTCTGTCCGGCAGGCGAAGACCGTGATCTATGCCTTGTGCGAAGCGTACGCCATCGACACTCGATTCAGGGCAAGCGCAGCGCACAGTGCATGACAGCACTCGCATGACACCCGAATCAAATCTCAACAACGCACACATCAATCGAAAAGGCATGAACAGCACCCACTGCGCATGAAGACCCATGATCAAACTGAAAAAACCTGAATTGCGCCGAATCGTTGGCCACAACGCCGCCCGTATCGGCAACATCACCCGTAACGCACGCGACCGTTTCCTACGCACCGAGAGCATGGTCGTAGCGGGACAGCTGACCTATGACGTCGTACACCAGCATGGGCTGGCCAGCGTACGTCACTACCATCGGCTGACCGAAGACAGCATTCAACTGGAAAGCGGCGAGAGCCTGCCTGTTTCAAAAACGGTGCATGCCATACCGTTGGTCATCGTCGCTCCGCTTGCAGTCAACATGCTGATTTACGATCTGTTTCCGCAGCGCAGTTTCATCAAGTATCTGCTGGCCAAAGGCTTTGATGTATATCTCATCGACTGGGGAAAGCCGGGGCTCAAGCATGCTTCGCAAACGCTGGCCACATACGCCAATGAATTGGTGCCAAGCTGCGTAGAAGCCGCACACAAGCACAGCGGGGCGAAAGAGATTTCATTGCACGGCTGGAGCATGGGCGGAGGCCTGGCTGCCATCCACGCAGCCACTGCAGGCAAGGCCTATGTGCGCAACCTCATCATGCTGGGTACGCCGATTGATGCACATGCCAATGGCGCCATGGGAACTTATTTCAAGCAACTGGGCCGCGCCATGCGGACCATGCGCTTGAACTTGCGCAAGCTGCCGGCGCAGTTGGCCTATGCACCGGGGTGGGTCAACGTGCTGGGCTTCAAACTGATGGACCCGGTATCGAGTATACGGGGCTATCTGAATCTGGCCACGCAACTGGAAAACCGCGAGTATGTTGAACAACACGCCAATCAGGCTGCGTTCATCGACAATCTGGAAGCCTACCCGGGCGGCGTGATTCGCGACTGGATGTGCAGCGTATGGCTGGAAAATGAAACCGCGAAGGGCCGTTTCACGGTGGGGCACGATATAGTCCATCTGGACAAAGTCACTGCCAACCTGCTGTGCATTGCAGGCAAGAAAGACAATCTGACCAATGTGCCATGCGCGAAGGGCATCATGAGCGTGGTGTCGTCGGTCGACAAGGAGTTCTTCATTGGCCCGGGCGGGCACATCGGCATCATGGGTGGGCGCGAGTCACTTGCCACCATCTGGCCGAAGACGGCGGAATGGTTGGCAGCGCGGAGTGGCAGATAACGAGTGACGAGTGACGAGTAGGCGCTGTGCCTGCCCCGGTCATTTTTGATGCAGACGCTCAAATATCGGAGTGTGTTGTCAGGGGCAATGATAGGGTTATCCGGCTACTTGTCACTCGCTCACTCGTCACTTTTAATTTCTCACTTGTCCTTCATCTTGAAGATGCCATCCCAGTCCGCCGGCGGGTCCGCCATCAGATCCATACACCGCGAAATGTACGTCTTGCAGAGCTTGTCTTTGGGATTGACCTTCAGCGTCTCTTCAAATCGTCGCATCGCATCGGAAAAATTGCCTTTCCGATAATCATCCAGACCCATTTTCCACAGACCGATGGTGTCCATCACATTGGGGAAGGACTCTTCGGTGTGCCAGTCCAGCACCTCAACGACGCCCACCGGCTCAGTCTTGCCCTTCACAATCACCCAATCCACTTCACGGCAACGGTAGCTGCCGCGCAAGCGCTTGAAGGTGTTGTCAGAGATCAGCATCTTGGTGCTGTAGGTCTTGCATGCACCTTCCAGACGGGAAGCAAGGTTAACGCCGTCGCCAATCACGGTGTAGTCCATGCGCTTGGGCGAACCGATATTACCCGACACGATATTGTCGGTATTGATGCCCAGCCCCATGTCCACCGCCATCAGGCCGCGTGTTGCGCGTTCTGCATTGAATGCATTCAATGAGCGCAACATGGCGATACCCGCGCGCACCGCACGGTCTTCGTCATCATCATGCGGGAAGGGGGTACCGAACACGCACATAATGGCATCACCAATGAACTTGTCCAGCATACCGCCTTCATCGGTAATGCAGTCAACCATCAGCGTGAAATACTCGTTCAGAAGACCCACCGTTCCCTGCGGGCCGAGCTGTTCGGTCAGCGTCGTGAAACTGCGGATGTCGGAGAACAGCACCGTGGCCGTACTCGACGTACCACCAAGTATTTCTTCGCCGCCGGCAATCAGCTTGTCTGCCAGTGCCGGATCCATGTAACGGGCCATGGTGGCCTTCACGCGCTTCTCGCTGCTGATGTCTTCAATCAGCATCAGGTTACCGATGGTTTCCTGTTTGTTGTTCTTCAGCGTTTGTACCGTGAGGTTGACCGACAGCTTTTCTGGCACTTCTCCGTCGCGGGTTCCGCGCACCAGAATCTCGGCATCCATCACGATGTCTTGCATGCCATTGGCCTGCACGCGCGCCAGTGAGTCTGACACCCATTGGTTTTCTTCGTTGAAAAACGCAGTGGCCGGTGTACCGATAAGATCAGAGCCCCGCTTTCGCAAGATGCGCTGGGCGGCAGCGTTCACGGCTGCAAAGTTACCTTTGTCATCCACCGTCAACACGCCGTTACTCATGCTCTCCAGCATCGACTCGTTGTAGTTTTTGACAGTCTGCACGTCGTCAAACAGCTTGGCATTTTCCAGCGCGATGGCAATCTGCGCTGTAAACGCACGCAAGCGCTGTTCGTCATCATCCGTGAACACACCACCGATTTTGTTCAGCGCCTGTGTGACACCAATGACCTCGCCCTTCTTGTTGACCACCGGCACGCACAGAATGCTGCGCGTGAAAAACCCGGTCTGGCGGTCAAAGGCCGGATTGAAGCGCAGGTCGGCATACGCATACGGAATGTTGATGGTCTTGCTGCTGGTAAACACCGCACCGGCAATACCCATGTGATTGGGAAACCGGATACGCGTCACACCCAGTCCCTGCCCCACTTCGGTGTAGAGGAATTTGGTCTTGGGGTCGTTCAAGAACAGCGTGGACCGCTCGCAATTGAGCATGCGAGACACGGTGCCGATGATACGGTTCAACAACGGCCCCAGATGAATTTCAGTGGATGCGTCAGACACCACATCCAGCATTTCGCTTTCCTGCTTGCGCCGCAGGGCGCTGGCCTCAAGCTGGGTAGAACCATGCAAAACGATCGCCACGTTCTGCGTCAGCGATTCGAGCACCCGCAGGTCAACCTTGTCGAACTGGCCATTGGCCTTGTTCAGCATCTGCGCCACACCGATGACCTGACCACGCAGGGTGCGCACAGGCACAGCAATCATGTCGGTGGTGACAAAGCCTGTTTCTTTATCGACCTCGGACAGGAATCGCGGATCTTTTTTGACGTCCAGCACCAACTCGGCCTGACCGGACGAATACACCGCACCGGCAATACCGGATTCGGCAGAGATCCGGATCTCGCGGCGGTACATGCCATCTGCGATCCGGGTGTACAACTCGTTGGTGCTGTCATCGAACATGAACAGCGAACCCCGGGTAGCACCTACCGCCTCTCGGGCAATATTGACGACCTCGCGCAGTTGCAGGTCCAGCCCGTCCTGCTTGGACACCTCGGTGAGCACATGCAGCAACCACTCAGGGTTCACTGCACGGTTGGCGCCCTTGAAAACCGGCGGCACCCGGGTCGGCTTCTGTTTTTCTTCTACGTGGGCGTTCATCCCTTGCTCTCCAGACGGGTACGCAGCTCGAAAATGGTTTGCTGCAGCTGCTTGCGCTCAGCTTCGTGGGCGTTTTTCAGTTCCTGCACTTCGGTCAGACGTTTGGAATTGATGTCCTCCAGCTGCGTGCGGATAGTGCTGATAGTGGCCTGAAGGTGCCGGATTTCCTGGTCCTTCGAATCACGGACGCTACCCAGCGACGTCCGGAACTCGGCCTCTGCATTCTCGAGCGAGGTCCGCATGTTGTTGATGGTTTTTTTCAGCTGCTCGATGATCCGGATGTTATTGAGTTCGGGATCCGGCAAATCCTTGACGGCCATGCGCAACCTGCCAACAGAAATTCTGAGGGTGTCATTAAAGCACAAATGCCGCACGGTGGCGGCATATGTAGGTGCATTTCAAGAAAATGAAAGGTTGAATGCCATGTCTTACCCCATCTCGGGGACAGATGGCGTGGGCTCAGCGAGTCTGCCGGAACAGTAAGCCAACTGCGTTGGCCATCCACATGCGGGGCACGAGGCGGTTAACCAGTGGCAGCGGCTTGTTCATGATGCCAGTCACCACAGACGAACGACGGGCGAACATCGCATTGACCCCTTCGCGGGCCACAGCTTCAGACGAGTCCATAAGCTTGGCCACAAAGCTGCGGTCGCTGCCGGACACCTGATGGAAGTCGGTCGCTGTTGACCCCGGGCAAACAGCGGTTACGCTGACGCCGGTACCGGCCAATTCCACACTGAGTGCCTGCGAAAATGAAAGCACAAATGCCTTGGTGGCGCCATAGGCTGCAAAATGCGGGCAAGGCTGGAAAGCCACGGCAGAGGCGACGTTCATGATGTAGCCTGTGCCACGGGCTTGAAGGCTGGGCAGCACGGCGCGGGTCAGTTCCATCAGGGTGGTGACGTTCAATTGCACCATCTCTGACAGTCGACGCGAATCGGTTTCTGCAAAACGGCCCGCCAGACCAAAGCCGGCAGTGTTCACCAATACTTCGACCTGCGCGATGTCGGTACCAACCAGATTCATCAATTGAGCAACGCTGCCGGGCACCGACAGATCATGGGCAATGACGCGAGTGCGAATGCCGTGGGCGGACGCCAATTCAGCAGCCAGCGCATTGAGTTTGTCTTCGCTGCGGGCGACCAGCATCAGGTCGTAACCGCGTTGCGCCATCAGTATGGCGATGTCCTTGCCGATGCCACCGGATGCTCCGGTCACCAGCGCCCATGCATTTTTTCGTTCAACCATTACAACTCCTTCAATTGGCACGCAGGCGGCGAGTGGACCACGCCTGGCTACTCTTGGTCAGCATGATCAAAATGAAAGCCCACAGCGCGGATTCACGCGGCTTGGGCGCCTTGCCGTTGGCCACTCGGGTCATCTGGCGGCCATACCACCACACTTCCATCATGGCGGCATCATCAATCATGCGGATGCCTGTTTTCAGGGGTTTTACAAGGCTGCGGAAAGCCTTGCCTGCCAGCATGTCGCGCGGCGCATTCAAGTCCAGCACCAGCGCACGGGCCAAGCCCACCACGTCGCAATCCGCGTCGGTGAGAGCCTGCTTCATGGAACCATCGGTGCGAAAGCCACCTGTCAGCATCACCGGGGCTTTCACGGCGTCCTTGATACGCCGCGCATACTCAGCGAAATAGGCCTCACGTTTTTGCGTGCTGTCTTTCAGGCCGGTGGCCACCACCGGCATTTCATAGGTACCGCCGGAGACTTCAATCAGGTCGATGCCCGCGGCATCCAGCGCTTGGGCCACTTGCACGGACTCTTCAATGGTGAAGCCTCCCTTCTGGAAGTCGGCGCTGTTCAGTTTGATACCCACCGGGAAGTCAGCACCGACAGCTTCGCGCATCGACTTGTAGACGGCCATCACAAAGCGCATGCGGTTCTCGAGACTGCCACCCCACTGGTCGGTGCGCTGGTTGTGCAGCGGCGAGAGAAACTGGCTGATCAAGTAGCCGTGGGCCGCGTGAATCTGCACTCCGGTAAAACCGGCTTTCTTGGCCAGTCCCGCCACACGTCCGTAGCGGGCAATCAGGTCCAGAATTTCAGCTTCAGTCAGCGCCTGCGCTTCACGGAAAAACAGACGGATTTCTTTCTTCAGCGGAATGGCCGAGGGTGCCCACGCTTTTTCGTTCAGATCGACTGGCGACTGCTTGCCCGGATGGTTGATCTGCATCCAGAAATGATTGCCAGCACGGGTGCCGGCAGCGGCCATACGCTTGAGACCTTCCAGATCACTGTCGTCTTCCACCACCACATTTTTGGGTTCGCCCAGCGCGCGGCGGTCAATCATGACGTTGCCCGAAATAAGCAGACCTGAGCCGCCATCGGACCATGCCTCATACAGACGCACCAGTTCGTCACCCACCTTGTGGTCAATCGTAGCCAGCGCTTCGCTCATGGCAGACTTGGCAATGCGGTTGGGCAGAACGGCGCCACAGGGCAGCGCCAGCGGGTCGGCCAGCGACACGGCTCGGGTATCTGCTGCTGAATCAAGATTGATCACGGCTGCACCAATGGGGGTGTCTTCTGTGTGAAGGTCGGACATTGTTGTGTCTTTCTGAAATGACAACGGGAATTCCGTTGATACTGTAGATGGGGCGCAATCGGATGAAATCCAAGGGCACGAACGTAGAGGAAAACCTCCAGATCGGAAGTGATGGCGGCACTGTATTGCGAACGCCCAAAAAAAGAACGACCCGCCGCAGCGGGTCATTTCATACATCAGGACCTGTGAAGGCCCGCGGCGTGAAGCTTATGCCGATACCGGCGGCTTTTTGTCCCGCAACTCACGGCGCAACACCTTACCCACCGGGGTCTTGGGAATCTCGGGCCAGAACTCCACATGCTTGGGCACCTTGTAACCGGTCAGATGTTTGCGGCAATGGTCGATGATGTCCTTGGGCATGAGCGTGGGGTCGCGCTTGACTACGCAAATTTTGACCTGCTCGCCGGTAATTTCGTCCGGCACACCGACCGCGCCGCACTCCAGCACGCCGGGGTGCATGGCCACCACATCCTCAATCTCATTGGGGAACACGTTGAAGCCGGAGACGATGATCATATCTT
>SXZD01000169.1 GCA_005788065.1 Burkholderiales bacterium | reverse complement strand
GCCGGGAGTGGCGATCACCAGTTGCGCGCCGCGCAACTCCGCAATCTGCTTGCCAAAGGCCATGCCGCCGAGCACGGTGGCTACGCGCACACCGCGCTGTTGCTTGAGTACCGTGATGGCGTCCTGGGCCACCTGGGCAGCCAGTTCGCGGGTGGGGCAGAGTACCAGGGCGGTGGGGCCAGCCAGCGATTTGAGCTTGCTGTCGTTGTTTTCAATGATGTGATGCAGCACGGGCAACAGGAAGGCGAGCGTTTTTCCGCTGCCGGTCTGGCTGCTGACCATCCAGTCGCCGCCTTGCAGCGCCTGGGGAATGATTTGGGCCTGTACGGGCGTGGGGGTCTCGAAGCCTTGGGCGGCAAGAGCGTTAAGCAGGGGCGATGCAAGCCCCATGTCTGCAAACAGCGGCATGTTCATGGTAAACCGTTCAAATTGTGGACGCAGGTTGTACGAAATCCGTGTTCTTCACACAGGTCGACCAGAAACACGTCAAGAAGGGCTTTTGGATGAAACAGCGCTTGGCTGCATCGTGCCCGGGTGCTGGCAGGGAGGAAAAATACGGAAGGGGAGACCGCCGCTTGCGTGTTGCGGAGGCTCAATCGCAAAGAGCGCGAGTATGTCACACATTGTTGCTGTGCACAAGGTTTTTCGGGTCTGAATCGGGGTTGTTTTTAGGTAGTCATCTCGGTTTTTGGGAAACAGGGGCCGCTTGAATGCGTCCCGGAGCGATGAACTCAAGCCTACCCGATTGTCCCGGTCCACTTCGTCAGCCTGAGCGCATTTGCAACGACGCTGACGGATGAAAGTGCCATGGCAGCAGCGGCCATCATGGGGTTGAACCAGCCCAGGGCGGCCAGTGGTATGCAGACGGTGTTGTAGGCGAATGCCCAGAACAGGTTTTCGGCAATGTTGCGGTGGATGCGCCGTGCGATGTCCAGCGAAGCGGCGACGCCCGATAACTGGCTGTTCATCAGTGTGATGTGTGCTGTCTGGGCGGCGATGTCGGTACCGCTTCCCATGGCAATGGCCAGATCGGCCAAAGCCATGGCGGGCGCATCGTTCACGCCGTCGCCCACCATGGCAATATGGCGTCCCTGCGCTTGCAGGTGCTTGATGCGTGTTGCCTTGTCAGCCGGTGAGCATTCGCCGATGGCTTGATCAAGCGGCAAGTGTCCGGCCAGCCCATCGACGGCAGCCTGCCGGTCGCCCGACAGCAGGATGAGCTTGAGCCCGCTGTCTTTGAGTTGCGCAAGTGCTGCGGCTGCATCGGGGCGTTGGGCGTCCTCGAATGTGAACACCGCCTGCACCGCCCAATCATTGGGCCGCGCGGATCGCAGCAGCACCGATATCGTGCCGGTTTGTGCCGTCTGTGTGTCCAACAGTCGGCCAAATTGGGACAACCCAGAGTCTTTCAGCAGGGATGATGCATGGCGAGGGTGGCACAACAGCCAGCGAAGCTCTTGACCGGCAGAAGCGTCCAGACGCTGCCATCCTTCCATGCCGATGCCGGGCAGCAGGGTGATGTCCCGCAGGGCCACGGCCTTCAATGTGCTGTCATCAGGGGCGATGCCCATGGGCGGAGTTGCGTTGAATGCCCCGCCATCTGCGGTCATGCCCGACCATTTGCGCCCCAATACCGCCTCGCGCAGCGCATGCCCGAGCGGATGGGCCTTGCCGGTCTGCAGCGCTGCGGCGATTTGCAGTGCAGAGGCGGATGAGGTCTGTGCATCGGGGGGTAGCAGTATGTCCTTGAGAACAGGCTGCCCCAGGGTCAGGGTCCCCGTTTTGTCGAAAACCACGGTGTCGATGCAGCGGGCAACATGCAGCGCCCTGGGGTCGCGTATCAACAACCCCGCTCTGGCTGCGGCACCGGTTCCGGCGATGATGGCCGCTGGTGTAGCCAGGCCCAATGCACAGGGACAGGCAATGACCAGTACGGTTACCGCGCGCAGCAATGCTGTCTCGAGCCCGTATCCATTCAATAGCAGCACTGAAAATGTCACGGCGGCAATCAGCAGCACGATCGGCACAAACACGGCGGCAATGCGGTCGGCCAGTGCCTGTGCCGGCAGTTTTTGCCCCTGTGCCCGTTCTATCAGATGAATGACCTGACCCAGCAAGGTCTTCTCGCCGGTCTGGGTGACCTGCATGAACAGGATGCCATCCAGATTCAGAGACCCGGCATGCACGGTATCTGTCGCGCTGCGTGGAGCAGGGATGGATTCGCCTGTCAGGGATGACTCGTCAATGTGGGACGTACCCGCCAACACCAGACCATCGCACGGTATGCGGGAGGCTGGATTGATGCGCAGGACGTCACCTGTCCGGACCTGTGACAGCGGTACGGTTTGGACCTGAGCTTGCATCAAGGCAGTTATGCGGTCAGTTGGCTGCGCCCCGCCCGTACCGGAAACCACCCGCTCGACGGTGTCGGGTCTCAGCTTTGACAGGCCGGATATGGTCGCAGCGGTCTGGTCGCGCGTGCGTTTTTCCAGCCATTTGCCCAGCAGGACAAATGCAATCACGGAGGCGGATGCTTCAAAAAACAGATGTCCCGGCATGCCGGCCAGCCACATCACGGTTGACCATGACCAAGCGGTCAGCGAGCCGAGCGCCACCAGCATGTCCATGTTGGGAAGCCCGGTGCGCAGGGCGCCCACCGCACCCCGCAGAAAAACGGCACCGCTGCCAAACTGCACGGGGGTGCAGAGCAGAAATTGCATCCATGCCGGCCACTCCGGCAGTCCGGTGAGCATGGGCAGCATCAGGATGATGGCCGACAGCAGCGACAGGGCAATCGGTGCAAACGATTTTGGGTCGAACAATCCAGGTGCAAGCACGCTCGGCCGGGATGCCTGGTCTGAGGTGGGGCCGGAGTCTGCCTGCGGGTCTGCGGCTGTCTGCTCCAACTGTTTGGCAGCGGTGTCGGTCTGCCCTGTTTGATGTGCCTCAAACCCTGCCTTGCGGATAGCGGCGATACTGGATTGCACCTGCCAGTCTGCGGTATGTTCAATCAGTGCCGATTCGGTGGCCAGGTTCACGCTGGCGCTTTGGACACCGGCTTGCCGGCCCAGGATTTTCTCCAGTCGGGTGACGCACGCCGCGCAGTGCATGCCGTCGATCGTCAGGCGGGTGAATCCGGTGATGGCCGAACGGTCCTTGCCGGCTTGGGGGTTGCCATCCCTGCTTTCATCTGCGCGGTCAGTGGCTGGCTTGTCGGACATGGGTTTACCGTAGGTCGGGCGGGTGTTGATGGTTTATCGGTGCGTGCGGATGCAGGTGTCGGGACGGCAGGACGCATGTTGCATCATGAACCTGTTGTCCTGACACTGTATTTATAGCGGAAGTTTCTTTTCGGGGTATGAGATGAATCAAACTTTTCAGGTCAGCGGCATGCGTTGCGGGCATTGCCGCGCCAGCATCACGGAGGCCATCGCCACGCTGGACGAGCGCGCGCATGTGCACGTCAATCTGGAATCTGGCGAGGTGCGGGTGGATTCGCCATCGCTTGCGCCGCAGCAGGTGATTGATGCGATTGAGGAATTGGGTTTCAGCGTGACAGGTCCCTCAACTTTTGAAGGCGCTGGACGTTAATTCTTCTGTGTCGACTGTCCGCGCCTCATGGACTGTGCGAACGCTTGCTGGGCTGGCATGGTGCCGCGCCCGAGAGGAATTCCATCATGAAACCCACCCAACGTCCTGCCCGCTGGATCTGGTTGTTCGTCTTTCTGCCCTTGTCAGGGTGCGAGATGGTGCAAAACCTGCCCTATGTGGGCAAGGCGCTTCCCGAGGCGGAAAGCAAGGCCATTGGTGCCGGTTGCCGGCATGCCGGGCGTGCCATCGAAGACTGTTTTGCCATCAACCCGCGGGCCAGCCGCTCCGGTATTTTTGCGGGTTGGCGCGAAATGAACGACTACATGACCACTGGCAAGATCGGCGAGGTCAAACCGTTGGTGGCTGCCAACACGCCGCCGCCACCCGAGCCGGTGGCCAAGGACGACCACGATACGGCACATGACGACGAGGATGCAGATGATGGTCATGGCAACAAAAAGTCGGTCGCCAAGGCGGACGACAGCCATGATGAGCCGGCAGCCAAGTCTGGCGCCAAGGGGTCTGACAAGTTGGCCGACAAGTCGGGTGGCAAGTCATCCGGGAAATCGGCTGACCACGGTGACGAAAAATCGGCTGACAAGCCCGAGAAAGCTTCTGCCAAGTATGTAAGCTCGGCGGACCGTCCCCCGCCAGCGGCCAAGTCCTCACCGCGCCCGCGCTGGGAACCGGGTAAAAAAGACAAGGAAGGTGAGGAGTCACCGAAAATCTGGGAGCGCAAGCCCAGAACCTGATAACCGGGTGGTGACTTGTCGGGGCATCTCTATAATGTCCGCATGAAAAGCAAGCGCCACCTCCTGTTCTTCGCTGGGCTGCTGGCACTCCTGCCCACAGCAAATGCCCAGAGCCCCAACACCGAAGCACTGCCCGCTGCAGTGCTGGCGCAGTTGCGTGACAAAGGCGTCCGCCCCGAACAGTTGTCATTCATTGCGAGACCTGTCCGTGCATCGGGCAGTGCCGGGCTGACATGGGCGCATGGTGCCCAGCAACCGGTGCAGGTCGCATCATTGGTCAAACTGCTGTCCACCGGAGTGGCCCTGTCCCGCTACGGCGCCGAATACGGATTTAAAACGGAGCTGCTGGGCAAACGCAGTCAGGGCGGAGACCTGATTGAAGGGCCGCTGCATTTTCGGGGCTCGGGAGACCCCGATTTTCAGGTGGAAGATCTCTGGGTGGTGCTGCGACAGTTGCGACAGTCGGGCGTGAAGGAGATCAGCGGTCCGCTGGTACTTGATGATTCCGCTTTTGCCCACAAGTCTCAGGCATTCGCCCGCGAGCCGGAAGGCAGTTTTGTCGATGAGGGTGTCTACCGGGCGTATCACGCCAGACCATCGGCCGTGCTGATCGGGCATGGAGCCGTCGGTTTGCAGATCCGCCCGGGCAGCGGAGGGGCGACCGTCGATGTTTATGCCCCGCTGGCGCCTGCTGCGTTGACTCTGGACAACCAGTTGCAGGTCAGGCGCGGCGATTGCGTCGCGTGGAAAGACAGTCTGCAGGTGGATTGGCCACAGCCAGATCGCCTGCGCATCCGCGGGTCGTATCCTGTGGCCTGCGGAGAGCAGCGTTTGCCTGTCAGGGTGGTCGACGGTGCTGCCTGGCTGGCGATGTGGTTTGCGGATGTCTGGCGTCAATTGGGCGGGCTGGGGCCCAAGGCCTGGGAGGTGGGCAGGGTGCCGGCGGGTGTGCCCGTGCTGCAGACATGGCGGGGTCGCGACCTAGGTCTGATTGTTCGCAACACCAATAAGTTCAGCAACAATGTGATGGCACAAAACCTCATGCTGGCATCCACGCAGCCGGGGCAGACCTCGCAGGAGGCCATCGAAAAATGGCTTGCGGGTCTGGGTGTCACCGGTATCTCGGGTCTGCAGGTGGGCAACGGGTCTGGTCTGTCGCGCACTGACAGGGTATCGCCCGCCCTGCTGGCCGATGTACTGGAGGCCTACTATGCACAACCGGCCTTTCCCGATTATCTGGCGTCGCTGCCCCGGGCGGGCGCTGACGGTACACTTTCAAGGCGTTTTTCAGATCTGCCGGTATCCGCTCACCTCAAAACCGGCCGGCTCAAGGGCGTCAGTGCACTGGCCGGCTACCTGCGCGACAGAAAAGGGCGTCACTGGGTGTGGGTCAGTGTGCTGAATGGTGACGGTCTGGAAGACCGCAGCGATGTTCACGATGTTTTGCTCAAATGGTTTGCTTCCATGTTAGTTGGATAACCACACGCCCGTACGCTTTTTCGCTACACTTGCCCGTGCAGCAAGGGGAGGGAGCGATCATTCGCCGACGGTCCCCGTTTTTTATCGCTTTTACCCGTTTTTGACCCCAACCAGAAGCAAAAAGGGCAGACCATGGAAACCAAAGACAAACTGTTCAGTGACATGAAAATCGTGCTGGCCGACGCAGAAGACCTGCTCAAGGCTGCTGCTTCCACATCCGGCGAGCGCGCTGCCGAGCTGCGCGAAAAGGCGCTGATCAGCCTGCGCCGTGCCAAGGAAGCCGTGCAGGACGCGCAGGCCGCCGTGGTGGAAAAGAGCAAGGCAGCCGCCCGTGCGACCGACGACTATGTGCATGACCATCCATGGCGCGCAGTCGGCATCGCAGCGGCTGTGGGTTTCCTCGTCGGTCTGATGATGAACCGCCGTTGATTCTGACTGTAAAGATACCGTGACCACGCCATTTACATCCCCGGGCACGCTGGCCGCCGGCAAGCGTGTACTGGTTACGCTCATGTCCATGCTGCAGACGCGGCTGGAGATGGCGGCACTGGAGCTGGGCGAAGAAAAAGCCCGTCTGCTGTCGCTGATCTTCACAGGCCTGTCTGCCCTTATTTTCATGAGCTTTGCCGTGTTGATGGGCAGCCTGCTGGTGGTGGCGTGGTTCTGGGAAACCCATCGCATGGCATCGCTGGCCGGGCTGGCGGTGTTTTATGCTTTTCTGGCTTTTGTCCTGTGGCGCCGTCTGCAGTTCGCGCTCGAACACCAGCCTCCCGCATTTGCCTACACGCTGGCTGAATTGGCGAAAGACCGCGATTCACTGGCAAAGTCGGCGCAGGACGACGAGACCCGTGCCGCATTGGAGCGTGATGCCGGAGGCGCTGCATGAGTGCCCGCGAAGACCGCCGCCTGCGACTCGAGCTGCTCAGCCTCAAAGCGGAGATGCAGCGCATGGAGCTGCGTCAACAGGTTCAGGAGGTCAAGGCATCCGTGCAGTGGGGACGTCTGCTGGTCTCCGGTGTGCAAAAGCTGATGCAAAACCGCAGTCTGGCGCAGGGCTCTGAACTGGCGCGTCAGTTTGCTGCCCAATACCCCATGCTGGCCATGGCCGGTTCCGTGGGTTTCGGGCTTTTCCGCAAACCCATTTTGCGGGCGGGCGCCAAGCTGGCCGTACTGGGCGCCATCGGCGGTGGCCTGTGGTGGTGGTGGAACCGCTCTCAGGTGGCGCAGATGCCCATGAAGGACATCAACACCCCCTGACGCGTCCGGCGGCGGATTGCTTCCGCTATGTCAGCGAATGCCCAAGCGGGCAAACAACTCGTCGGCACGCGCACTGGCTCCGGCGTCCGGATGGATGGCGCGCCCCCATTCCCGTTGTGTCTCGCCAGACCATTTGTGTGTGGCATCCAGTCCCATTTTGCCGCCCAGACCACTGACAGGGCTGGCGAAGTCCAGATAATCAATCGGCGTGTTGTCCACCAGCAGCGTATCCCGCACCGGGTCCATGCGGGTCGTAATGGCCCAGATGACGTCCTTCCAGTTACGCACATCGATATCGTCATCCACCACCACAATGAACTTGGTGTACATGAACTGTCGCAGGAAGCTCCACACCCCGAACATGACCCGCTTGGCATGACCGGCGTAGGCTTTCTTGATCGAGACCACCGCCATGCGGTAGCTGCAGCCCTCGGGCGGCAAATAGAAATCCGTGATTTCCGGATACTGCTTCTGCAAGATGGGCACGAACACTTCATTCAGGGCAACGCCCAGCACGGCAGGTTCATCGGGCGGCTTGCCCGTGTAGGTGGAGTGATAGATAGCGTCTTCGCGGTGGGTGATGCGGTCGACCGTGAATACCGGGAACCAGTCGCGTTCGTTGTAATAGCCGGTGTGGTCTCCGTACGGACCCTCCAGTGCGCAGTCCCAGCCCTTCAGGGCGTCGGGCACCGGCGGCACCGGACCGGTGGTCACATGGGCGGGCAGTGACGGGATTTCCGGACCACTTTCACCGCCCCGGCATGCTTTGACGCGTGGATGATCTGCCGGATAAATGTGACCTTCCAGCACGATTTCGGCCGAAGCGGGAATCTGCAGTGTGTTGCTGATGCCAGCCACCAGTTCTGTGCGACTGCCGCGCAGCAGGCCTGCGAACTGGTATTCGGAAATGGCGTCCGGCACGGGGGTGACCGCACCGAGAATGGTGGCGGGGTCCGCGCCCAGTGCCACGGTGATGGGGAAGGGCTCGCCCGGTTTTGCCAGCGCATGCTCGCGAAAGTCCAGTGCGCCGCCACGGTGGGCCAACCAGCGCATGATCAGACGTTGGGGGCCGATTTTCTGCTGGCGATAAATGCCCAGGTTTTGCCGTTTGCGATGCGGACCTTGTGTGATCACCAGTCCCCATGTCAGCAGGGGGGCTGCGTCTTGAGGCCAACAGGTCCAGATGGGAATGCGGTCGAGGTTGACGTCGTCGCCACTGAGTTGGTGCGCTTGACAGGGGGCGTCCGACACCACCTTGGGTGCCATGGACAGCACCTGTTTGACCATGGGCAATTTGTCCAACGCGTCGCGCAGGCCTTTGGGTGGTTCCGGTTCTTTCAGATAGGCCAGCGTTCGGCCGATTTCGCGCAACGCATCCGTGCTGTTGGCGCCCATGCCCAATGCCACCCGCTTTGGTGTACCAAACAGGTTGCCCAACACACGGAAGTCGTAACCCAGTGGTTTGTCGAACAGCAGGGCTGGGCCCTCGTGACTGAGTGTTTTTGCACACAGTGCCGTCATCTCCAGGTCCGGGTTGACCGATTCGGGTACCCTCACCATTTCGCCCTGAGCGTATAGTTGTTGGCAAAAATCTCGTAAGTCTTTGTATTGCATAGGTTGTTTCTTTTTTGTCGGGCGCGCGTGATCGCTGCGCCAAGCCGGCTGGCACCGATATATTGTGCAGTTTTTCGGCTGGTTTTCGGGGCGGTTTTAGAAAATTTCCTCCATGTAGACGTTTGACGTCAGATTTTTCCTTACCTACAGTGCTGAAAAGTCCGCAATCGGACGCAAGGAGAAACCATGAATAAGCAATCGCTTATCCGTGTACGCAACGGGGCCACAGCCCTGTTGAAGAGCGCATCACTGCCGGCCATCAACGCCGGGACGATCAAAAACGGTCTGGCCCTGGTCGGCATGGCCTCCACCATTACTTTCGCCGCAATGCAGGCCAATCCGCAGCTGGCCTCTGGTCTGTTTCAGACCGTATTCCCTTCCGCATCTGCCATCGTTGAAGCCGAGGCAGATGTCGAGTCTGTCGAATCGGTATTGGGCGATGTGGCCCATACCAGTCTGAATGACCGCAGCGAAGAGCGCATGGCCGCTTATCTTTCCAGCCGATTCCGTGTGTCGCGCGATGCGATGGTTGATATCGTGAGATATGCGGGTCTGGCAGCGGAGAAACACCGTCTGGACCCTGCACTGGTGCTGGCAGTGGCCGCGGTCGAATCCGGTTTCAATCCGTACGCAGCCAGCCCCATGGGTGCCAAGGGTCTGATGCAGGTGATGCATGGCATTCACCGCCAAAAATTCGAGGTGTACAGCGACATCCGGAATGCGGCGACCAACCCGCAGGTCAACCTGATGGTGGGTGCCGAAATTTTGCGCGACTGCATCAGCCGGGGTGGCAGCGTGAACGGGGGTCTGAAACTGTACCTGGGTGTGGGAACCGGCGATGACAATGGTTACGTCGCGCGCGTCGTGGGCGAAGCCGCCCGTATCCGTGCCGCAGCCAAAGGCCGACCGATCGACCCGCCGCAAATCAGGTCTGACAATATGAAAGTCTCCGCAGCAGCCACCACCAAGGTGCGCGTCATGCCAGCCAAACGCCAGCCAGAGGCGCAACGCGCCGAACGGATACTGAGCGAAGGCAGCGATTCCTGATTTGTAAAAATTTGTTTCTTATCAATGCCCGTATCATCAGGCGGGATGCAGCAGGGTTAAGCCTGTTCAGAGCCTTTGGAACAAGGCACTATAATCGGGTTTTTCCAAAAGATCCGGCATCCCATGGCTCAGCCTCTCGATCCGCGCTTTCGCGCCGCTGCACTTGAGTATCACGAGTTTCCCACCCCCGGCAAAATTTCGGTGGTTCCCACCAAGAACCTCGTCAATCAGGGCGACCTGGCGTTGGCTTACTCACCGGGCGTGGCAGCTGCCTGTGAAGAAATCGAAGCGGATCCCAACAATGCGTTTCGTTACACCAGCCGGGGCAACCTGGTC
>SXZD01000168.1 GCA_005788065.1 Burkholderiales bacterium | reverse complement strand
GGTTCAATCCCTGTACCACCCACCAAACCCGCCCGGGTTTCCCGAAAAACATCCACCGCATTCCCAAATTTTCAGTATTCTGCTCGCAGCACATTTGTGCTCCGCACCATCCGTGCTAATGTCACACTTGTTACTGTCTCAGTGCGCAATCCTGCCGCACGATCATTGAAGGCATGCACGCCCATCACGCCAGTTTTTTGCCACAAATCCTCATCCGCCATGCCCGCTCGGGTCTGCTGGAGACCGGAGACGGTGCCTTTTCATTGTTGCGCCCCGGTGTGTTGCTGTTTACCGATGTATCCGGTTTTACAGCCCTGACCGAGCGATTTGCGGCCGGCAATGCCATGGCTGGTGCCGAACAGCTCACCGACCTGCTCAACCAGTATTTTGACCCCCTCATCCGCACCATCCATGCTTACGGTGGCGACATCATCAAGTTTGCCGGCGATGCCATGCTCATCCTGTGGGTTGACGAAGATGGTCTTTCACTGAAGCGTTATGCGGAAGGTGCCATTGCCTGCGCCCATGAATTGCAGGCGCTCATGCAGGACTGCGCGCAGCGCCGTGGCGAGTCCCTGTCCATGAAGGCGGCCGTGAGTGTGGGTGACATCCGCCAGGTGTGCCTCGGTGGTGTGCTGGGACGACGCGACATGTTGCTCACCGGTGCGGCATTGTCGGAGTTGGGGCGAGCCAACGATCATGCCAAGCCGGGCGATGTCATCGTGTGCGCCTCTGCCGTCAAGGCCATCGGCGAGGTATCAGGCAGCAAACTGGTGCCCGATGCTTCGCCCAACGACCACGAGGCGGCTCTGGCCATGCTCAGCGACGTGGCGCCTGTGCATGCACGGTTGCCTGCCGAGCATCCCTCGCGTCATCGGGCTGCGCTCGAGAATCCGGGCGTCACCAATGAGGCGGCCGACATTTTGCGCACCTTCATTCCCGCCGCCATCCGCAAGGCGCTGGATGCCAACCAGGCTGAATGGGTCAGTGAAAACCGTCTCGTCTCATTGCTGTTCGTCAATCTGCGCGACTTTTCTGATGAATTGCCGGTGGACTTCGAACAGACCGCCATGCGCGCCATCCAGACCGCGCTTTACCGGTTTGAAGGCAGCCTGAACAAGATTTCGGTGGATGACAAAGGCGTATCCTTGCTCGGTGCATTCGGCATGCCGCCGTTCCGTCATTCAGACGATCCCTTGCGCGCCGTCCGCGCGGCGTTGGCCATTCATGCGGCACTCAGTAACTTGGGCCTGTCGTGTGCCATCGGTGTGACCACCGGACGGGTGTTCTGCGGTGTCGTGGGGAATGGTCTGCGCCGCGAATATACCGTGATGGGCGACGTGGTGAATCTGTCCGCGCGTCTCATGGGAAACGCACTCAAGCGCAAGACCGGTCTGCCCATCATGGTGGATGAGTCCACGTGGCTGGCCACGCGCGACAAATTGCCGTTTGGCGAGGTGGAGTTGCTCAAGCTCAAGGGCAAGGCCAATCCCGTTCCCGCTTATCAGCCGTTGGAGGCCGGTACGCCCGCTTTGTATGCGGGCGGTGGCGCCGGTGCCGCGACAACCGATGGCAAAGGCAACAAGGGCAGTCACACGCGGCAGTTGCTGGGGCGGCAATCCGAATTGGATGTCATTGCCCAGTCAGCCAAAACCGTATTGCAAACCAATCGCTCCCTGCTGATTGATATCGCAGCGCCGGTCGGCAGCGGCCGCCGGCATCTGTGCCGCACAGCGCTGGAGTCCGTTGCGCGCGAAGGCTTTATCGTCTGGCGCCTGTCCTGCAGCGCGATGCAGCAGTATTCGCCTTGGCAGGCGTTGGCGCCCATTTTTCGCGGGCTCTTGCCGCAGCGCAATCCGGATGAAAGCACGGAAAGTTGGCGCAACCGGATATTGGCTGAACTGCCGCCCGCGGAAGGCTGGCGAGACAAGGCAGCGTTGCTGGAGGCTGTGCTTCCTGCCCAGTGGGTAGACTCACCGGTGACGGCCGCTTTGAGTGGCGAAGCGCGTGCCAATGCAACTGCAGATTATCTGTGTAAGCTCCTGTTGCTGCGTTTGGGTACCCAACCCGTGTGTATCCGCATACGCGATGTTGAATGGATGGACCGCGCATCGGTTGATCTGTGCCAGCGGATTCTTCTCCATGCCGAGCATGTGCTGATCCTGGGCATGCGCGACAGCGAATTTGCGCAGTCCGGTTTCTGGCCGGACGCTGCGCAATGGAATCCTGGGCAGTATCGACTTCTGGGCTTGCCCCCGCTGCCTGCCGATCTGCTGTTGCAATTGGCAAAGGAGCATCTGGGTTTTGACAATCCGCCGCGCGACAGTCTGCGTCTGATTGATGAGCGTGCTAACGGTTCTCCGCTACATGCCATACAGATACTGAGCGCTGTGCAACAGGCGGGCGACCAGTTCAACATCGATGAGTTACCGTCGTCTATTGAAGGGCTCATCATCTCGCGTATTGATCGCCTGCCGCCAGAGACCAGTCTGACCGGCAAGATTCTGTCGGTGGCGATTTTCGACATGGATGTTTCAATGCTCACGCAGATGCATCCATCCCTGCCGCATGCAGATGATCTGGCGACGCGTTGTTCCACCTTGGCGCAGCAGGGCTTTGTCAAAATGGAATCGTTTGATGCCAAAGCTTCCCGTGGCGTCATCCAGTTTGCGCATGCCAGTGCGCAGCAAACGTTCTATAGCCTGATTCCGGTGGTGCAGCGACGCAGCCTGCATCAGCGCATGGCAACGAAACTGGAAAGCGCGCAGTCCGCTGCCGGTGAGCAGTTGGACCACTGCAGCTATCATTGGCTGCGCGCATGTGAAACCACCTTCGGTGCCACGCAGCAGGAACTGGAGACGTGCGTGTTGAGCGCCTGTCAGACCTTGCTGTCGCAAGCCCGGCGCAACACACGCCTGGGCGCATTGCCGGAGGCAGAGCAGCAGTTCGAGCATGCCATCTCCCTGGGTGCGCAGCACAAACTCGGTGTGACTCGCGAAGTGGAAATAGATGCGCTGCTTGGTTTAAGCTCTGTCCGTTTCTCCCGTTATGGCTGGGCTGATGAGCAGGCGGCCAACGCATTGGAAAAAGCGCGTGAGCTCAGTGAGGGCAGTGCACGCAGATTGCCGGTTTTCTCGGCGGTGCGGGGCTTGTGGCAAATTTGCGTGGGTCGTTCAGACTATGCCCGCAGCTTGCAATTGGCCCGTGAAATGCTGGAGTTTGCCGAGTCCACGGACAAAGAGGATGCCGCGCGCGATGCGATGCGGGCAGAGGCACATCGTGCGCTGGGAACTACCTTTTTCTGGCTGGGACGGTTTGATCAGGCAGAGTCGTATCTGCGCAAGACCCTGGAGATTCCGGTTGACACGCTGACTGAGGGTTTGAATCTGACGCAGGATACGCGCGTCAGTTCTTTGGGCATGCTGGCATGGGCGTGCGCGATTCAGGGCAAGACAGAGCAGACTTTGCAGACGGCTGAAAATGCAGTGGCGGAGGCGGTCTCGCGTGGCAGCTCTTTTTCTTTGGCCTATGTGCATGGCACGGCGATGTGGGCGTGTCTGCACGTCAGCGATATCGAGAAGGCCAGTTACCATGCGGGCGAGACCTTGCGTATCTCGCAGGATAAGGGATTTGAATATCTGGCTACCGCGGCACGTGTGGTGTTTGGCTGGGCCAAGGCGTGGCAGGGCGATGCGGCTGGCATAGACGAGATTGCAGTGGCGGTGGAGCGCTGGCGTGCGAAAGGGCAGAGCATTGGTGTGCCGGCGTTTCTGTTGCAATGGGTGCGGGCATTGCGAAAGCATGGCCGCATGGTGGAGGCGCAGGCCTTGCTCGACAGTGATGCGTTTGTGGCGGGTCTGAAAACGGAACCATGGATATCGCTGTTGACGCAACGGATGTTGGCGGAGTGAGTGGTAGAGCCTGTAAGAAATTCTGTGTAAGTGCGTTCGGAATCAAGGGTGGTGAATGGTTATCCGTTCACCAAATTCCAGAACAAATCGATTCAACGCTGCTTTCCAGTTTTGAATAGGCATCGTCCATTTGCGACTGGCCTGCTC